>JAQTPO010000044.1 GCA_028712845.1 Dehalococcoidales bacterium
GAGCCAGCGAAGAGAGTCGAACTCTTGACCGACGGTTTACGAAACCGCTGCTCTACCACTGAGCTACGCTGGCAGGATGAACTATCTCAAATTATACCTGATTATGGCGTAATTGAAAAATGCTACGCCCAACGACTCATTTGATTCTACACAACCCTTATGATACGATAAAATCGTTCGGGTCATCATATTGCTTGTCGAGGCTCTCGGGCTTCTCTATCGTAATATCAAGGCTTAACGTATTCTCAGGACATCAGGAAAAGCTATGCGGGTTGAAGAAGAACTGGCTCGGTTTTCACCCCCGAAGGATACAATTTTTACCATCGGGGTGTTTGATGGTGTGCACCTGGGACATAAATTCCTGATTTCTAAACTGGTAGAACAGGCGCACAAGCAGAATTTATTGAGCGGCGTCGTCACCTTCCGTCAGCACCCGCGTGATTTATTCTCTCCTCGGTCTAAACTTCTCTACCTGGTCAGTATTGCGGAACGGGAGCAACTCCTCAAAAATGAAGGTGTCGATATTGTCGTCACTTTATCTTTTGATAAGGAACTGGCAAATCTCAGCGCACGTGACTTCATTAGCCTGCTGAAAAAACACCTTAAAATACGCGGTTTGATAATCGGTCCTGATTTTGCACTGGGCAAAAGCCGTGAAGGTAATGCCGAAACCCTCCGTTCGCTGGGAGAAGAAATGGGTTTTAGTGTCAGCGTAGTTACCGCCCGGAAAATCAGCGGTGAAACCGCCAGCAGTACGGCTATCAGGCAGGCACTGGCAGAGGGCGATATGGAAAAGGTAACACGCCTGCTCGGTCGCCCCTTCAGTCTGCAAGGCAAGGTAACTAAAGGCGAGCATCGGGGCACCGGGATGGGTTTTCCTACTGTAAATCTGAGCATCGATGCAAAGAGAGCTATCCCGCCGGATGGCGTTTATGCCACCCGTGCTTATATCGGCAGTCAGGAATTTCAGGCGATGACAAATATCGGTAAACGTCCTACTTTTGGAGAAAACAACGAGCGTACCATCGAGTCTTACATTCTGAACTATAATCAGGATATTTACGGCAAAGACGTCAAAATAGAAATCATCCAGCGGCTCCGTGAGGAGAAGCGGTTTGATAGTATCGAAGAACTAAAACAGCAAATTGCCGAAGACGTGAAGCGCGGCGCAGAGATTCTGAGTATGCAAGGTAGAAAATAAGATGAGCGCAGATATGGATATGAGCCTCCTTTTGAAAAGAGGCGTTTCTGAAATCATTGTAGAAGAAGAACTGGTACAGTTACTCCGTAGCGGCAAGAAACTAAGATTGAAGGAAGGGTTTGACCCCAGCTCCACCGATATCCACATGGGTCATATGGTAGGTTTGAGAAAACTGCGTCAGTTCCAGGAGCTTGGACATCAGGTTGTCCTGATTGTGGGTGATTGGACGGCTCAGATTGGCGACCCCAGCGGCGCTTCTATCACCCGGCCGATGCTGACTGCAGAAAAGGTCAAAGAAAACGCTGAAACCTATATGAAACAATTTTTCCGCGTGGTTGACCGTAGTAAGACGGAAGTGCGCTGGCAGAGCGAATGGTTCGGCAAATTTTCTCTGGCGGATGTTATCAAGCTGACCAGTAAATTTACCGTGGCGCAATTCCTCGCCCGCGAGGATTTTAATAACCGCTTCAAAGCCGGTAAGCCGATTGCTATCACCGAACTGCTTTATCCCCTGCTTCAAGCTTATGATTCTGTGGCAGTGCAATCTGATGTTGAATTTGGCGGGCAGGACCAGAAATTTAACTTTTTAGTAGGGAGAGAGCTTCAATTAATGATGGGGCAGAAACCCCAGCAGTGTTTTATGACGGCACTCCTGGTAGGCACCGACGGCGTTCATAAGATGAGCAAGAGCCTGGGCAATTACATTGGGGTGGATGAACCGCCAAATGAGATTTACGGTAAGGTCATGGCACTGGCAGACAATATGATAATCCAGTATTTTGACCTGCTCACTAATGTTTCTGATAAAGAACTGGCAGAGTTCCGTCAGCAGCTTGCTAATAATGCCATCAACCCCATGACCCTGAAAAAGAGGCTGGCGGTAGAACTGGTGACCCAGTTGCATGGGCGTGAGGAAGCGGTGAAAGCGGATGAAAACTTTACTAAAGTCTTCCAGAAGCGTGAAATGCCCGAGGAGATAGAGGAAATAGAAATAGGTGCCGATGAAGATATCAGAGACGTCATCACACGGGCTAAGATTGCCAAAAGCCGCAGTGACGCCAGCCGTCTGTTACAGCAGGGCGCTATCAGCATCGACGGCGCTAAGATAACCAGTGGCAAGGTTTCCTGGCAGAATGGTAATATTGTTAAGGTAGGCAAACATCACTTTTTCAAAGCGGTTGTACGTAATAAATAAAGAGGAGAAAAGATGGTCAACCTGCGTATCCTGATGGAAGCAGTCATCGACAACACTAAAACCATTATTCAGACGGATAATGATGTATTCCTTCTGACCGGCGCAGGTACGTTGGCTGGAAACAGCCGATAATAGATGTTTCTCTATTTTAGATATCAGCTATAAGAAAAGAGCAACCAATTTAAAAAGAAATTAAATATGAGGTAATAATATGGTAAAAAGAAACGTCAATTTTAATCCCGGCCCGGCGGCGCTGCCGCTGGACGTTCTCAAGATTGTACAGGGAGAACTCCTCGATTACCAGGGCAGTGGAATGTCAATCCTGGAGAGTTCCCATCGCGCTAAAGAATTCGAAGCGGTCAATGACCAGGCAATCGCGCTGGTACGTGAACTGCTCGGAATCGGCGACAATTATCAGGTGTTATTCGTCGGTGGCGGGGCATCCACCCAGTTTGCTTTAGTACCCATGAATTTCGTCGGAGCCGGACAAACGGCCGCTTATGTGGACACCGGCGAATTTGCTATCAAGGCGATGAAGGAATGCCAGATTGTGGCTAAAGCGCATATGGCGTTTTCCTCCAAAGCAGAGAAATATTGTCGTGTGCCCAAGATGAATGAGATACAATATCCTGAAGATGTAGCTTATCTTCATATCTGCACGAACAACACCATCGAAGGGACCCAGTTCCAGGAAATTCCTGATACCGGCAATGTCCCGCTGGTAGCGGATATGTCTTCGGATATCGCTTCACGACAGAGGGATTTCAAGAAGTTTTCCCTGATCTATGCCGGAGCACAGAAGAACCTCGGCCCGGCGGGTGTGGCGCTGGTTATCATTCGTGATGATTTTCTGGCGAAAGCCAGAACCGGTTTACCCTCGATGTTAAGTTACAAAACATTCGCCGACAATAAATCGCTCTACAACACGCCGCCGGTCTTCGCGATTTACATCATGAAGCTGGTATTAGAATGGATCAAGAGCAAGGGCGGTATCGCCGGAGTTGAGAAGAACAACGTTGCCAAGAAAGATTTACTGTACAGCGCCATTGATGCCGCGCCCGATTTTTACAAAGGCACCGCCGAGAAGTCCAGCAGGAGCTGGATGAACGTCACCATGCGTCTGCCCACGGAAGACCTGGAGAGCAAATTCGTTGCCGATGCCAAGAAGGAAGGCTTAGTGGGTTTGAAAGGGCACCGCTCCGTCGGAGGCATCCGCTTCTCGATCTATAACGCGGTGTCTCTCGAAGACATACAGAAGACAGTCGATTTTATGGGCAAGTTCCGTAAGACCGCTTAAATCCGTGAAATAAATAAACTTAACAGGATGATGAAATAAAATGTCTAGAGTATTAGCTACTGACGGCACTTCAGCAGAAGGCGTCGCGTGTATAAAAGAATGTGCTCAACTTGATATTAAACCCGCTCTGAAACCTGAAGAATTACTCGCTATTATCGGGGATTATGAAGCTCTGATTGTTCGTAGCTCCTCCCAGGTAACTGCCCAGGTGATTGAAGCAGGTAAAAAATTAATGGTCATTGGCCGGGCAGGTGTCGGCATCGATAATATCGATGTGAACGCGGCTACCCAGAAAGGTATCATTGTAGTCAATGCGCCTACCGGTAATACCATCTCCGCCGCTGAACATACCATCGGATTGATGATGTCGTTAGCCCGACACATACCCCAGGCGAATGCCTCTCTCAAAGGCGGGCAATGGCTGAAAAGTAAATACACCGGTATCGAAGTTAGAAACAAGACTCTCGGTATTATCGGTCTCGGCAATATCGGTGCGGCAGTAGCCCGGCGTGCCGAAGGTTTGGAGATGAAGGTCATTGCCTACGACCCCTTCGTCACGGCGGAACGCGCCAAGCAATTGCAGGTGACAATGGTTTCGCTGGAGGAGTTATTCAAAAAGTCGGATTTTATCACGATTCACACTCCTTTGAATGCGACCACCAAGGGAATCATCACCGAGAAAGAAATCGCTTTGATGAAACCCTCGGTTCGTATCATAAATTGCGCCCGCGGCGGCTTGATTGACGAAGAGTTGCTTGCCAGAGCAATCACGGAGAAGAAGATTGCCGGCGCTGCCATCGATGTCTTTACTAAAGAGCCCACTACCGAAAGTCCGCTCTTCGGCAAAGACAATATCATTGTCACACCCCATCTAGGTGCTTCCACGGCGGAAGCTCAGGTGACGGCGGCGAAAGATGTGGCAGAACAGATTGTGGATGTCCTTAACGGCAAACCGGCCCGTTATGCGGTCAATATCCCGTTTGTGGCGGCAGAAACTTTTGCCGTGCTCGCTCCGTTTATGAAGACGGCTTCCGTTGCCGGTAAATTATTGAGTCAACTGGTCGAAGGTCAAATCAAAGCCATCCGCATCAAATACGATGGTGAAATCGCCAATTATGACACTGCCATTCTCAAGGCTTCCGTATTGAATGGTTTGCTGGAAGCAATCAGTGATGAGCGTGTCAATCTGGTCAATGCCAATGTGGTGGCGAACCGCCGTGGTATCGGTGTGGTGGAAGAGAAGAATGCCACCTGTGAAAACTATACCAGCCTGGTCACGCTCGTTGCGACCTCAACGAAAGGAACTACCACGGTAGCGGCTACCGTCTTGCGAGGTGAAGCGCATATCGTGCGTGTCAATGATTATTGGTTGGACATCGTGCCGTCAGGTGATTATTTCCTGTTCAGCGACCATATGGACCGCCCGGGTATTATCGGCGCGGTGGGTAATATTACCGGCAGTGCTAATATCAATATCCACTCCATGCATGTCAGCCGGTTAAAGCCGAGGGGACAGGCGCTGATGATACTGGCGCTGGATGAACCCTTGCCCGATAAAGTACTCAATCAAATCCAAGCTATTCCTGACATCACCAGTGCTAAACTGGTAAAAATATAAATCAGGCTTAGATACTTGTTAATAGATTAAAATATTTAGGAGGCTGCCCAATGGAGTACGAAGACCTATTGCTGGAAAAGAAAGACCATGTTGCCATCATCACGCTGAATGTCCCTCAGAAGCTCAATTCTATTACCCGGACAATGAGCCAGAGTCTGGCAAAGGTTACTGCAGATATTGCTCTTGATGATGATGTAAGAGTAGTGATAGTTACAGGAGCAGGACGTGGTTTCTGCTCCGGAGCCGATGTTACGATGATGGCTAACCGCGGTAGTGCCCAGTCCCGTTTCGATGGTATTCAAGTAACCGGTTTTCCCCATTATGATGTCTTCCCCAAATTGTGTAAACCCGTCATCGCCGCTATCAACGGTCCCTGTGTGGGCGGCGGCATTTCTCTGGCATTGAGTTGCGATATCAGAATTTGCAACGAGACCGCCAAATTCGGTGTGGCTCAGGTAGCGCGGGCACTGGTGCCTGATTACGGTTTAACTCTCTACCTGCCGTTAGCAGTCGGTGTTTCCCGCGCTTCTGAATTGATGTACACTGCGGAAATTATCGGTGCTGCTGAAGCCGAGAAACTGGGCATTGTCAGCAAAGTTGTCCCGGCGGACAAATTGATGTCAGTCGCGATGGAACTGGCAAACAAGATTGCCCAACAACCACCTTACTCGGTGGAGCTGAGCAAGAAAATGGTCTGGCGTACGCTTCTGGAAAACCTCAACCGTCAGGTTGACCTGGAATCATGGGCAACGCACATATGCGCCGGGACAGAAGACCATAAAGCCAGCGTGCAGGCTTTCCTGAACAAGCAACCCATCCCAAAGTATATGGGGAAATAAACGGAGAAACACTAAAAATTTAGAAATATCAAATAGTGAGGGGGTTGGGTTGCTGTAACCCAACCCCCTTTTCTTTGGAAAGAAAAATAACCATTGCGAGACTCCGATATAATCGGGGGCGTGGCAATCTGACGCCGCAGTGTCATTCCTGCGAAGCTTGCCCCGTACTCGATACGGGGGCAGGAATCCAGCGTGACAATGGACTTATGCAAAAGAGAGATTGCTTCGGGTACGGAGTTTACCCTGAGTAAAACCGAAGGGTAACCTCGCAATGGAACAAGTAACTGTAAGCAAACGAAAACATTTATTGTATTTAATATTTGTTCTGAAATGTCTGTGTTATAATAATCTGGCAAGCGTTTTTGCTTAAGGAAAATTCGTGTTTACTCACCTCCATGTTCACAGTGAATACAGTCTGCTCGATGGAATGTGCCGAATCCCGAACCTGATAGCCCGTACTAAAGAATTGGGGATGGATAGCCTGGCTCTCACCGACCACGGTGTGATGTATGGCACCATCGAATTCTACCGTCTGGCTAAAGAAGCCGGTATCAGGCCTATCATCGGGTGTGAGGTCTATGTATCTCAAAATGACCATTCCAGTCGTACTGCCGGCGATAAAAACAACTATCACCTTGTTTTGCTGGCGCGTAACCAGACAGGCTACCGCAATTTGTTGCAATTAGTGACCCGCGCGCATCTGGATGGTTTTTATTACAAGCCGCGCATCGATAAAGAATTGCTCCGCAAACATCACGAGGGATTGCTGGCTCTTTCAGCGTGTATGGCGGGCGAGGTTGCTCAATATATCCTTTCAGGGCGCATGGAAGACGCTAAAAAAGCCGCCCTCTGGTATAAAGAGACCTTCGGTGATTTCTATCTGGAAATACAGCGTCAACCTATCCCGGAACTGGAACGGGTCAACAACGGCTTGATGGAAATACACCGCGAAACAGGTATCCCTTTGGTGGCTACTAATGACACTCATTATTTGAATCGAGAGGATGCTGCCACACACGATTTATTGCTATGCATCGGTACCAACTCTTCCGTCAACGACCAGAAACGGCTGAAAATGGCGGGCGATTACTTCTATCTGAAAACCCCTGATGAAATGGCAGAGGCTTACCGTGATATCCCGGAGGCGCTTGCAAATACACACCGTATTGCGGAAATGTGCGACCTCAAACTCGACTTCGAACGGCTTCACCTGCCGGAAATACAATTGCCGCCGGGCAAGACTCCCGATGAATATCTGGCTGATCTGTGTTATGAGGCTTTGCCGCGCTTTTACCCCAATACGACGGATGAAATCAAAGAGCGTCTGGCATACGAACTGGATGTGGTGAAACGCACCCAGTTCGCCAATTACTTTCTGGTAGTCTGGGATATTATCTCCTTCGTCAGAAAGCAGAGGATTCTCTTTGGTGTGCGCGGTAGCGCCGCCGCCAGTATTATTCTCCATTGTCTGGGCATTACCGAGCTTGACCCGATTGAACACCGTCTGGTTTTCGAACGTTTCCTTAACGTGGAACGCAAAGAAATGCCGGATGTTGACCTCGATTTTCAGGATGACCGCCGTGAGGAAGTTATCACGTATGTCTCCCAGAAGTTTGGGCAGGACCATGTGGCGCAGATTATCACCTTCGGGACGCTGGGCGCCCGGGCGGCACTACGAGATGTCGGGCGGGCTTTAGGTATGACCTATGCCGATGTCGACCGTGTCGCCAAGCTCGTTCCTTTCGGTCCCGGGGTCACACTTAACCGTGCAATGGAACAGAACGCCGAATTGAAGACCATTTATAACGAAGACCCGATAATTCGCAAACTGGTTGATTCTGCCCGTAAGGTGGAAGGCATTGCACGTCACGGCAGTACCCACGCCGCCGGCGTGGTCATTTCCAAAGAACCGCTCACTAGACACGTGCCCCTGCAAAAAGTCTCCAAGGGTGGCGGTGAGGGCGGTGTGATGGTGCAGTTCCCGATGGCGGATGTTGCCCGTATCGGTTTGCTGAAGATGGACTTCCTCGGGCTGGTAAACCTGACAATTCTGGGTAAAGCAAAAGAAATCATCAAAGAGCGCCATAACATCGATATTGACCTGCACCGTATTCCTCTGGATGACAGCAAAACATTCAAGTTGCTCGCATCGGGAGAAACGGCAGGTGTTTTCCAGTTGGAAGGGACGGGCATGCGCCGGTATATTAAAGAACTGAAACCCAATACCTTCCCGGATATTGCGGCAATGGTCGCCCTTTACCGCCCCGGTCCAATGGAACAAATCCCCACCTTCATCAAAGCCAAGCACGGGCTGGAGCCAATCCATTACCCTCATCCTGTCCTGGCACGTTTTCTGGAGGAAACCTACGGGGTTATTGTCTATCAGGAACAGGTGCTATTTATTGTGCGGGAGTTCGGCGGTTACAGTCTGGGCAAAGCAGACATCTTCCGTAAGGCAATGGGTAAAAAAATCCCTGAGGTAATGCAGAAGGAAAAGCAGAATTTCATCAACGGCGCTAAAGCCAAAGGATTCTCTGCGGAATTAACGGAGCAGGTTTTTGCCCTCATCGAGCCTTTTGCCGGCTATGCCTTTAACAAGGCGCACGCTTTCAGTTATGCGCTCATTGCTTACCAGACCGCCTATCTCAAGGCAAATTATCCGGTAGAGTATATAAATGCTCTGTTGAGCGCTCATGCCGGCGTCACTGAAAAAATCACCAGCGCTATCAGTGAATGCCGCCGGTTGGGCATTAAAGTGCTCCCGCCAAATATCAATCACAGCCATGCGAATTTCTCCATCGAAAAAGATGAAAAGGATAATATGGCAATCCGTTTCGGGCTGACTTCTATCAAGAATGTCGGCGTCGGTGCTATTGAAGCCATCATTGCCGAGCGCGTGAAAACCGGCGAGTTCAAGTCGATTGAAGACCTGTGCCGGCGCTGTGACCTGCGTAATGTGAACCGGCGGGTAATGGAAAGCCTCATCAAGGCAGGTGCGCTTGACTGTCTGGGAAACCGCGGCACGCTCTTAAGCAATGTCACTGAAATCCTTTCACTGGCGCAGCGCGAACAGCGTTACCGCGAGGCAGGACAGACGACGATGTTCGACCTGTGGGGGAAAGAAGTGCCGACTCCCGTCTCCCGTCTGGAACTGCCGGAAGCCGAAGTGCCTATCAAAGAAAAACTCACCTGGGAAAAGGAACTGATGGGCGTGTATCTTTCCGAGCATCCCTTCAGTGCCTTTGCGGATAAGATTGCCGCAGAGAATACGGTTCTTTGCGGGCAGATTGATAGCGAAATGGTCGGGCAAACCGTGCTCGTAGCCGGGATGGTTGCTTCTGTCAGCCACTTGATGACCAAGTCTCAAAAATCATTCGTGAAAGCGACACTGGAAGACCTCGATGGCAGTATCGAGGTGATGGTCTGGTCCGATGTGCATTCTGAAACTGCCGAGCTATGGGAGGAGGGAAACATTCTTTTGGTTGAAGGTAGAGTGGGAATGCGCGATGACAGTCTTCAACTGAATTGCAAAAAGGCAAGCCGTTATCAACCGGGCAAGCCGAAACCGGAAAAACCGACGAAAAATGCCGTCAGGCCCGCCCCGGTTGCTAATGGAAAAGCAACCGCCAACGGTAATAATCATAAACCCGAAGAGAAACAGGCGCCGTCTCAGAGGCATAAACTGATTATTACCATAAAGGACTCCGGTGACAGTGAGAGGGACGCGAACTGTCTGCGCCGTGTGGTGTATACTATGAAAGAATTCCCCGGTCAGGACGAGGTCAGTCTGCGTATTCCCAGTGAAGGGAAAATCGTTAAATTGAAGCTGGCAAATCTTTTCACGGGTTATAGCCCCGAATTACGCCAGCGGATAATTGAATTGGTGGGTGAAGACGGCTTGAAGGTGGAGTCAACTGCGGAGGTGAGTCCATAATGAATATGGAGGGGACACGATGTACATACTGTTAGGATTTGTTGTGCTACTGGTAGCGGCGATTTTGCAGGCTTTTTGTGAATTCAACCGGCAAGCCCGCCCTGATATTAAGCGTAAAATCTTTAACACGCGTTTCAAATATGTTTTTGAAGCGTTCTGGTTATTGTTAATGCTTGGCGCCAGCGCATTGCTGTTTTTACTGAACTGGTTATTGGGGGTTATTGCGATTGTGCTGTTCTGGTTGATACTCCCGTTCATCATTACACCTATTTTGAGAAACCGTATTTTACCGCCCTGGGACGAAGTCAAAACAGAACTGGAGCCGAAGGGTTATACTGAACGTGATTACTGGCGCGGTGACTGGTGGATGATTGAATCGAAACAGAAGAAACGTAAACGCAAAGTATCTAATAACCCCGAGTGAAAAATGACTTCAGAAAATGTGCCTGCCGGACATAGAAAACGCCTGCGGGAGAAGTTCATCAAGGCTGGTTTAACGGGCTTTTCCGATTATGAGGTCGTGGAATTGCTCCTGAGTCTGGGCACACCGCGCAAAGACTGCAAACCGCAGGCAAAAGAAGCCCTTAAAAAATTCAAGACCCTCAGAGGCGTACTATCTGCCTCGATGCAGGAACTACAACAAATCAAGGGTATCGGGCCTCATTCCGCCTTCGGCATTAAGTTGATGCAAGAAGTTGCAAGAGAGTACCTGCGGGAAAAAATAGTAGATAAGCCGGTGTTCCAGTCCTCTCAGGAAATCTTCGATTACCTCTATCATTCCATGCGCGACCTGAAAAAAGAGGTTTTCAAAGTCCTTTATTTAACCAGTCAGAATCAGATTATCGATGCCGCCGACCTTTTTAAGGGTACAATCGATACCAGTCCGGTTTCACTTCGCGAGGTTGTAGAAGAGGCTCTAGCACATAATGCCGCCGCGCTCATCTTTGCGCATAATCATCCGTCCGGTAATTGTGAACCCAGCCAGAGCGATAAGGACATTACCCGCGACCTGGTTTTCGCCGGCTGTACGGTGCAGGTTAAAGTCCTCGACCATCTAATCATCGGGAATAACCGCTATTTCAGCTTTGCAGGGAAAGGTCTAATCAGCCAGTATGAGATGGACTTTCTGGGTCTGAGGATGAAGAAGTCTAACTAAATGATGATGGTTCGTATTATAATATACGCTACTAATTTGTTCTGTTACGCGATTTTCTTCTTAACCCGCTGCCCAAGTCCGATGCAGACTATACCGATGAACATGACAATGATGTGAAATAACAGCGCCGGAATCAACTCTGTCAGGGTGGAGAACCCTTCCTTGTGTGTGGCGACCGCCACGATAATAGAAATACCTCAGGCGATGCCGAGAGTAAGCAGGAGACCGCCCAATATATTTAAAAAGACCCTCATTTTATCTCCTATCTCATTAAGTTATTTAACCAATGGCATTGATGAACATCCAGAGAGCCAGTAAGGCAGTGGAACCATGAATGCCATACCCGATGATTGTATTTTTACTCCACGCTTTTTCTTTTCGGCGGAACACGCCCGCCATAACAGCGATAATTCAAGCCAGTTGAAAGATGCCGAAGAAGACAGCACCAATCCCCCACCACATATATCTGTACCTCCTGATTGATAATTTACGCGTCTCAGCAGTCTTATGTGGGAATATAGCTTATTATTGTGCGGGATGTCAATCTCGTGGTGATCAGGCATTACAATCAAAAATTGCTTTTTCCAGTTCCAGCAGAGTTTGTTTAATTTCCAGCCCACCGCCGAACCCTCCCAGCCCGCCGTCACCGGCAATCACCCGGTGGCAGGGCACTACAATCAGAAACGGATTCTTGCCCAGCGCATTGCCCACGGCACGCGCCGCCAGTGGCTTGCCAATCTGCCCGGCTACCCATCCGTAGCTCCGGGTTTCTCCGTAAGGGATGAGTCTGGCTGTTTCCCAGACCTGTTTCTGAAACGGTGTAGCAGAAGAAAAATCCAGTTTATCCGGGAAAGTGGTCTTCTTCCCTCTATAGTAGGCTTGAAACCTCTCAGCAAGGTCGCCAAATGATTCCGGTGATAAAACAGCCTGTTTTGCTTTTTCGCCCAGTGAGTTGAACGCCTGCGGTTGTGCCGGTTGCGGGAGGGTTACTGCCAGTATGCCTGCCTTTGAAGCCAGAATGCCTATCCAGCCGCGATTGGTATTAAAAACGGTGTAGAATAGTTTTTCAGCCATCAGTTCACTTATACGGAAGTCCGTTGTCACACTGGATTCCTGCCCCTGTACTCGATACGAGGTCATTCCGATACAATCGGGATTCTTCGCAATGGGCAACCGCTCTCTCTTTTTACTTCACCCTGACGGTAATGTATATATCGCCCTGTTGTCCATCGGTGGTCAGGCGGGCATTACTCAGCCTGATTTTGGTGCCGGATTTGATACGGGCAGGGATTTTGACCCTTAGTTTCTTACCGCGCCGGGTCAAGTCTTTCTCCATCCCTTTTATTGCCTGTTCGCGGGTGATGGTGATTTCGTAATTGATATCTTGAGATGGGGGACGTTGTGGCTGCTGTGTGTAGAAGGCTTCTTCCAGGTTTTCGTCGTCAGGCGTAGAAAAAACGATTCTTTCGCCTCTGGGCCCGGTGCCGTACTGGCGGAAGGAAAAACCCCGCCTCCTGGTAAAGTTGCCGAAGATATTGTCCATGAAATCATAACCAAGTCCCGCGCCGCCAAAATCCTTCATCAAATCTTCGAAAGTGGTCTGCGTGGTGTGACTGCCGAAGATATCGCTGGCATCACCGGTGGTGCCGAACTGGTCGTATTGCTTTCGTTTATCCGGGTTGCCAAGCACGCCGTAGGCTTCGTTGATTTCCTTGAATTTTTCATTAGCCCACTTCTCTTTACCGGGGTTTTTATCAGGGTGGAATTGCATTGCGAGCTTGCGGTAAGCCTTTTTAATGTCATCGTCCGTGGCGGTCTTTGACACACCCAGAATGCT
>JAQTPO010000045.1 GCA_028712845.1 Dehalococcoidales bacterium
TCCAGACTGGGTGGCATTAACATTATTTGATTCTGGTGATACTCTTTGAATTTCATGCCCGCCTCCCTTTGAAGCTCATTCTATACCTTTTTTTGCTTCAATTGAAGACTAATTTTCGGACAACCTCATTCAGAGAGATTTATTTTCTTCCAGATATTCCTGCAGGATGACAGCCGCCGCCATGGCATCATACCGGAGATACCGGTTTTTCTTTTTTTTACCGGTTTCCTCTTTGAGTCGTACGGCGGTCACAGTCGTCAAGCGCTCATCACGAAACTCGATGGGGATAACCGTGTGGGAACGCATTGCCTCCGTGAAAGCCTGGACTTTTTGTGCCTGCGGACCGATGTCGCCATTCATCAAGCGAGGCAAACCGACAATGATAACCCCCACCTCGCGTTCTCTGGCAATCTTCAAAATAGCTTCGATATCATCCGGTTCTCTGGTACGTTCAATTATGGTCAGAGGACTGGCCAGTATTCCCATCGGGTCGCTCAGCGCCAATCCAATCCTCTTATCACCGACATCAAGACCGAGAATACGCGCCATCACTCACCCTGATGCATAATTAGATTCTTTACCAGGCGGAGGGCTTCATCTATTCTGGTTTTATCTTTGCCGCCGGCTTGAGCCATCGTAGGCTTGCCACCGCCACCGCCACCGGTGACTTTCGCCACCTCACGCACGATATTGCCGGCATTATAACCTTTGCTCACTATGTCCTGTGTTACCACTGCCAAAAAGGATGGCTTATCTTCATAAATTGTGCCTAACACAATAATGCCGCTCTTCAACTGCTCCCGCAGGATATCGCTCATATCACGCAAAATCTGCGGCGGCAGAGATGGGACCTGAGCCACAATTACCTTCACACCTTTGATTTCTTCCGCCACAAGCGACTCAGCCACTTTACGCGCTAGTTCTTTCTCGATCGCCTGACGTTGTTTCCTTTCATTATCAAAAGCCGCAACGGTACCGAGGACTTTTTCCTTGACGGTTTCTCTGGTAGCATCAACGCTCCGCGCTATCTCCTGCCACTCCGAAGACAAAGATTCAAAATGGGCTTCCGCACCACGCCCGGTTACCGCCTCGATGCGTCTTAAACCAGAACCGATACTGCTCTCGCTGACAATGTGGAAGAAGCCAATCTGCCCGGTGGCATTAACGTGCGTGCCGCCGCATAATTCAAAGCTCACCGGCGGTTTCCCGACCTTGAGAGCACGCACTTTATCGCCATACTTTTCGTCGAAGAGGGCAATGGCGCCCTGTTCCAATGCTTTCGAATATGACATCTCTTCAGCATAAACTTCCAGATTCTGACGTACCTTTTCATTCACAATCTGCTGTACTTCTATGATTTCCCCCGGCATCATTGCTTCCAGATAGGCAAAATCAAATCTAAATCTGCCCGGAGTTACCAGCGAGCCTCTTTGCTGTACCTGTTTGCCCAGCACCTGACGCAGAGCATACTGCAGTAAATGTGTCGCCGTATGATTGCGGGCAATATCCAGACGACGTTCGGCATTAACTTCAGCCTGTACTTTATCGCCTGCAGACATAGTGCCGCTTAACATCTTCCCGCGATGAACGATGATGCCTGTCGCGGTGCGGACGGTATCCGTAACGGAAAACCGACCGGACTGGCTCTTAATTTCGCCGGTATCGCCTACCTGACCGCCCATTTCACCATAAAATGGTGTGATATCCAGCGCCAGACTCGCTTCCTGTCCTTCTCTAATAACACCTACCTCTTCACCTTCAGCCAGCAACGAAATAATAACGGCATCCGCTACTGTCCTCTGGTACCCGACAAAAACAGTCGGTTTACCTTCAAGCTCCGCTTCCATCGCTGCCGTGGCATTACCCGCCACACCGTATTTCTGGGCGGCTTTAGCACGTTCGCGCTGCTTCTCCATTTCCTGTTCAAAACCGGCTAAATCCACGGTAAGTCCGCGTGAAGCGGCAATCTCTTTCGTCAGGTCGATAGGGAAACCATAAGTATCGTGAAGCACAAAAGCATCATAACCTGAGATGACATGGTTTTTCTCAGCCGCCAGCTTAGTAATGGTATTCTCAAGAATGCCCCTGCCGACCGGTAAAGATTTACGGAAACTGTCCGTCTCCGCTTCGATGACGTGCAAGATATGTTTTTTATTAGTCATCAATTCCGGGTAGAGATGTCCCATATTTTTGATGACTTCTTCCGCTACCGTGACAAGGAACGGCTTTTCGTGGGCAAGGGTTTCGCCGAAATACTCGGCGCGGCGCAGTAAACGTCGCAAGACATAACCGCGACCATCCTTGCTCGGCATCACGCCATCAGCCAGCAAAAAAGTAATGCCGCGGGCATGCTCGGCAACCACTCTCATGGCATTATCAGTTACCGCGTCTGAGCCATATTTCTTGCCTGCCAAATCTTCCACTTTTCTAATCAATGGCGCGAAAAGGTCGGTGTCGTAGAAAGACAATTTTCCCTGCATAATCGTCGAGACACGCTCCAGACCCATACCTGTATCGATATTAGGCTTGGGGAGCTTGGTGCGTTTGCCTTTTTCATCCTGGTCGAACTCGGTGAAGACCAGATTCCAGATTTCCGTGTAACGTTTGCAGCCACAACCCGGCTTACAGTCCGGCTTGCCGCAGCCATATTTTTCACCTAAATCATAATGAATTTCACTACAGGGACCGCACGGTCCGGAATTTCCTGCAGGACCCCAGAAATTATCTTTTTCGCCGAGGCGCACGATCCTATCTTCAGGCACGCCTATCTGACGCCAGATGTGGAAAGCATCATCATCATCACGGAAAATTGTGACCCAGAGTCGTGATGGCGGGATTTTCAAATATTGCGTAACGTATTCCCATGCCCAGGGGATAACCTCTTTCTTAAAATAGTCGCCGAAACTAAAATTCCCCAGCATCTCGAAGAAGGTACAGTGTGTAGCATCACCCACCTCCTCGATGTCTGTGGTGCGGAAACATTTCTGACAGGTCGTCAACCGTGGATGCGGCGGCACAGCTTTTTGCGTGAAATAGGGTTTGAACTGCACCATTCCCGCACTGGTCAACAACAGCGTAGGGTCGCCGTAGGGAATTAAAGATGAACTGGGGACAATTTTATGTCCCCGCGCTTCAAAAAACTTGAGGTAAGAACTTCTAATTTCATCGCTTTTCACTATCATGAACTCCAGATATTACAATTACATTTGATTTTATGCTAACTGCCGCAGAGTGTCAATGAATGTAGCTGACAGCCATCAGCTGTGAACTTATAGAAGTTTGACGCCACTACCGCCAACTGTTAAATTTAACCTATGCCACGTATTCTGGATAATCTGACAGTATTGAAAAAACTCATCCGGCGTAAGCCATTCGGATTAATAACGGATATGGATGGCACTATCAGCCCCGTACCACTGGATTTTCAAAAAAGAATGCCGCTCGCAAACGTTCGTCAACTTGGTATGCTCGTGCCTCGCATGGCTCTCGTGGCAATTATTTCCGGTAGAGAGGCCGAAGCAATCAAAGAGATGGTAAACACCGAAGGCATAAAATACATCGGTCATTACGGGATGGAGTGCTGGGAGAATAATCAGGCAATATTGCATCCTGACGCCAGAGCATATTTACCGTCAATCAGGGCGGTAGCAAAAGAGTTAGAACCCTTACGTTCAATTGAGGGTATGATAATCCAGGACAAGTGGGCAACGATAAGCATTCATTACCACCTTACTCCCCAACCGGATGTGGCAAAAGAACGAATCATGGAACTGCTTAAAAAATCACGCCACCTGAAAAACCTGCGCATAATGGAAGAGAAAACAGACATCGGCATCGTACCGCCGGTGAATATAGACAAAGGTACAGCCGTTACCAATTTAATTAACCAGTATCACCTTAAAGGTGCTATCTTTCTTGGAGATGACACCGCTGATGTGCCAGCATTTCACGCCATCCGTCTTGCGAGTCAAAATATGGACTTTGAGGGATTAGCAATTCTGGTAACTGGCGAAGAAACCCGGCAAGATATCATAGGTGAGGTTGATTTCACACTGGATGGCGTGCGAGAAACTGAGCTTTTGCTTGAATGGCTCACAAACGAACTTCCATCGAAATATTAAAACCCCCATTTGCTAAGAAGGATTTACATTGATGGATTCTTTCTGAGCACACTTACCCTATAGAGTCGTTAAGAAGGATAGTTCCCGCCACGCTTCGCTACCGCCATCGAAGTCAACCGTAAATAGCCTTGATGGGTCAGCAGTCTCCTGGACATTAGGGATATTCTTCCCATTTACTTTCCCATATCCGCTGGGCACATATAAAACGAAGGGCAATAACTTAGCACCGATGGCTGTTGCCTTATGATACCGTCCTATAAGGTCGCTGCTTTCAGCACGGGCTTTCTGCCCGGTGTACCCATTTTCACCCCACTGCATATCAGCATAACGGAAAGCCATCCCATAAAGCGATGACGTATCGAACTGATTCGGAAACTTCGCTCCGTAAAATTGTCTGCTTAGCTGAACATAGCGGGCAAATTGAATACTGGGCCATTTTCCTTTTCCCCATGTCATAGAGGGGAAGAAAGCATCCGCACTTTCGGTCAGCACTTGGGACATTTGCATAGCAGTTACCAGCACCGAATTAACCTCGCGCTCGGTTGCCAGATCATGACCTTCGCTGTTCCATTCTTTATGAATACACCGCAACTTGGCAACGCCGATGAGAAAACTCCCCTTGAAAAACTTCCCACGCCCTATTTCCGCAGACGGCAGATACGTACTATAACCACCTAAAGTGCCGGAAACGTCACTCCAGCCCTTTTTGCCAGTCTCATCATAATCAATCACACCATCGCCGTTCTCATCGAAAGTATCAAATAATGCCTGCTTATATTTTGTGCGGGTCAACGCATCACTAGCCTCAGCATAAGACAGGGCTGTTGCCTGAAGGTCCCATAACGGCTTCGATAGTGAGAAATAGAACTCCCGGGTGAGTAACTCAAAGAACGTATCTTTCTCAATCCGACCCAAATGCCCACCGAACGAAGCTAACTTGCCGCTCTGACACGCATCTGTACCTACTACATAGTAGGCTTGCTGTCCCAAGCCCTTCTCCTGAAAATATTGAAACGCCTTGTGATAGCGCACAGTCGGTGAATCATAACCTTTCTCCGTGATAATATTACGCCCATCTGACTTAGGTATCGGCACACTCTGGAGAAAATCAGAAGGCAGGTTCAACTTTTTCTGCATGTTTCTTGCTTCAGCCATCGGCACTGTGGTAAATAAATAGCGACCACACAAAACATCTACCGCCAAGGGATCCGCACTGGCGAAAGCATAACCTTCAATCACTTTCTTATCGCCAAAGGCGCCGTTAGAATAATTGGATGTCTCAATGGCATCGACCACGTGCAGCATATGGATGTCCTGAGATTTTACTGCCTCAATAATGTCTGCCATTGTGGCTGATATACCCCCTGTCTTCGTCACGATATACTGCCCTTGACCATCCCTGTAAGGCATAAGAGTTTCATCCAGTTCAGCCACCCAGACGCTATGAGGGATGAGGTTTTTCATCCCCGGGGGATTCCGGTGCGGGCATGCGTACTTCCACTTCATTTTTCCCGGCTCGTTGCTCTCATTTGCCTCCATTGGATAGAGACCAATACCGAGATTCTTGATGGCATTAGTGAGCAATACAATATCATGCACCTTGAGTTTGGGGACATTGATTAACACGCACCCGGGATAATCCTTCTGGTCGCTCGTATCACCGGGGGTACCACCAATTATAGCCTTATGCAGGGTAATAGTCTTGAAATTGACGCCATGCTTTACCGGCACATCCCTGCCGTTTGAACGGTCATCGGCTATTTTATTAAGGTCATATATCATGAGTTTGTCAGTAACTCTGCCGGGAGGTATGAATGAACCAGCGACACTCTCCTCATAACCGTTCATCGGGTTGTCAATGTGAGACGGGTCATGAACTTCCGCGAGGTATTTTCTGGCGAAGTAGAACCCCCAACCGCCATAAAAATCCCCTGACCTTCCCTCTAATAAAGCTTCTGACGTTATCACTTTTTTACCGTCGAGGGCTCTTGTGAAGGCTGCGGCAGAAGTGGACACGGCGCTCCCAGCCTCACCGAGCGACATCCGGTAGTAAGAAATATCTAATTTATCATGAAACCATCGCATCAATGCCGCCACAAATACCCAATTTGTGCAGATGTTATAACCATTGCCGGCACCGTGAGTAGTGCGGTCAATCACCACCGGACCTACGATATTGGGTTTGAACAATAGTTTTTGCCCTTTCTTTACCCCGGCTTGTACTTCCTTAGAAAAAGACTTCTCTGCTTCTAATGCATCCATAGCATAAGTCAAACAGGAATACGTGTAGTCTATTTTAGCCTTAATCTTTGCCCATGCCTCTTTGCTATTCTGGTCAATAACCTCTTTGAGCAATAGTGAAAGCCCTGAGTAGGATAGGTCAGGATCCATTCTGACCGCACCGATCGCTGAGCCATTGTTATCTAATTCGGCTTTTCCGACAGTGCTATCTACTATTTTTCCCTGCTTTCTCATCACATGGCTCCTTTTATAGTTGTTGATTGTATATTATCACAATTAAGCAGATACAAGAAATGGCGTAATAATTTCTGTCCTGAAGTTATCCTGTTACGCATATGTAAAGGCCTATAATTACGCATAATTACCTTGACACCTTTATATTTGATTTGCTAGACTTTTAATCAAGTAGAGTATAAACGGCTCTTCGAGTTGCCACACCTAAAGTCCATGACAATGGTATAGCAACCGGTGTCCCGGTAAAATCGGGACCGAGGGTACAGGGGGAAACACCTGCGCCTCCCGTTTTTGGAAAGGGGAGCAAATGAAACGGTGTAATAGATAAAAGGACGCCTATTTAACCTATGGTGTCCTTTTATTTTTATTTTATCGTTGATTCCCGACTAGATAACAGCCGGTGTAGCTAGTACGGATGCTTTCTCCTCCATTTGCGGGTTTCTTTAAGCCTGCTTACTTCATTTGATGTTAATTAAAAGGAGGAGTTATGCAATTGAAAAAATGGCTTCACAATACCAGGATTCTATTACTGGTGCTATTAATGGTGGCTCTGGTCTCAACCACCGTAGCAGGATGCAGTAATACCACACAAACCACAAGCGAACCGCCGGCATCAGGTTCCATCCTTTTGACCGTCGTGAAGGGGACAACAACTAAGACCTTCACAATGAATCAACTTCAGGCAATGACGGTTGCCGATGGCTCGGCTGCATTAATGTCCAGCACCGGCAAAATCACGGGACCAAACCAATATAAAGGCGTAGCTTTCACCACACTAATTGATGCGGTTGGAGGCATATCTGCAAATGAAGCAGTCAGTGTTACCGCCAAAGACGGTTATTCCATGACCTTTTCCTACAATCAGGTAACCTCAGGTAAATTCACATCCTTCGATGTCATCACCGGTAAAGAAAAACCGGCGACCCCCGAAACACTCATTGCTGCCTACGAGCTAGACGGTAATACCATATCCGATACCGAAGGACCTATAAGAGCGCTGATATTAAGTGACCAGGAAACAGCAACCGAAGGACATTGGTGGGTAAAATGGCTTACCAAAATAGAAGTAATCCCTGCGCCGGCTGTCTGGACACTGAAACTTGAGGGCGCTATCTCCGAGGAAATGGATGCCGCCACTTTTGAATCGGGAGCTGCTCCGGGTTGTCATGGGGAAAGTTGGACAGATACAGAAAATCGTGTTTGGACAGGCATTCCCTTATGGCGTCTTGTCGGATATATGGATGACGTTACCCCTCACGATAAGAAAACAGGTTTTAATGACGAACTGGCAGACAATGGTGCCTATACCGTTCAGGTTATCGCCTCCGATGGTTTTTCTCAGACATTTGCGGCTGCTCAGGTCAAACACAACGACAAGTGGATTATCGCTTACGAGCGGGATGGTGCAGCACTACCCGAAAACCAGTTCCCTCTCCGCCTGGTTGGTGAAGGATTAACCAAAGGGCAAATGGTCGGCAAGATTATGACCATAAAGTTGGTTTTCCCATAGAGAGCAAATAATGAAGCGATTACTCTGGGGAGTGTTAGTCTCTATACTGGCGATAGCCCTAGTCTTTACCGGTTGCAGTGGTACAGAAAATAGGAAAACGACTGTTATAGTTTACGAAGCCGGAAGCCTAATGGTTCCCTTTACCGAAATTGAAAAGGCATTCGAGTTAAAATATCCATCAATCGATGTATTGATGGAAGGACACGGCAGCATACAGGTAGTTCGGCATGTGACAGAAATCCACGATGAGGTAGATATTGCCGCTGTAGCGGATAGCACCCTCATCCCGCTTTTGATGTACCCGACACAAACATCTGAAGGCAATCCTTATGCAGATTGGACAATCAGTTTTGCAACCAATCGGCTGGGTATTGCCTACACTCCTCAGAGTAAATATATTAACGAACTAAACGACCGGAACTGGTATGACATTCTGTCTCGCGAGGATGTCCGACTCGGTTTCGCTGACCCGAGGCTGGATGCAGTCGGCTACCGTGCGCTTATGCTGACGCAACTGGCTGAACTTTACTACAAAGACACCGGCATTTTCGAGCATCTGCTGGGCAGGCAGCTTTCGCCATCGATAACGTCACTAGGACAAGATGGTGTTTATAATATCAAAATCCCCGAACTACTGGAACCAAAATCTGAGCATCTCTTTCTGCGCGGTTTCAGTATTCAACTCCTGTCTTTGCTCGAGTCCAGAGAAATCGATTATGCGTTTGAATATGAGAGTGTGGCAAAACAGCATAATCTGGAGTTTCTGCCATTGCCACCGCAAATCGATTTGAGCGTCGAAGAATACCTTGATATCTACCAGCAGGTCCGGGTTTCTCTGGATTTCAAACGCTTTGCCACAGTAACACCGGTGTTTACCGGCTATCCGATTGTTTACGGTATTACCATACCCACTGATGCTAAACATAAGAAAGAAGCAATTTTATTCCTCACATTCCTATTAGGACCAGAAGGGCAGGAAATCATGAAAAGAAACTATCACCCGCCTTTATCACCCGCAATGGTCGATAACAAAGACAAATTACCGCCCGAATTGCAAAAATTGGTCAAGTAGGTCTTACAGTGTTAAAAAAAAGGCTGCCATCCAACTACATGACGGGTGTTTTTATCCTGCTAGCCCTGCTTCTTGTTGTCTTTATCGGCTTGCCGATTATCAGGATGGTTTTTGGCGCTCAGCCTGCTACTCTGCTTGACAGCATTCTTGACCCGGTTGTTATCAAATCATTATGGTTGACTGTTTATTCTTCTCTGATTGCTACTGCTATCGGCATTATTCTCGGTATTCCGCTCGCTTATTTATTAGCGCGGCGTAATTTCGCAGGTAAATCTATTCTGGAAGGACTTATCAATCTACCCGTCGTTATCCCTCACTCAGCCGCCGGTATTGCTCTCCTCTTCGTTTTCGGCAGAAATTTCATTATCGGGAAATTTTTCAATGGCATGGGCATCAGTTTCGTGGATTCCGTACCCGGCATCATCGTCGCCATGCTGTTCGTCAGCGTGCCCTTTATGATAGATACCGCAAAAGAAGGCTTCAAAAGGGTGGATGAACGCCTGGAAAAGGTAGCCCGTACGTTAGGCGCTTCACCATGGCAAACGTTCTATAAAATCAGTCTGCCTCTTTCCCGACGGAGTATTGTCGCCGGCGCTCTGTTGATGTGGGGGAGAGGACTCAGCGAATTTGGCGCCGTTGTCATCCTTGCTTATCATCCGATGATTGCCCCCATTCTCATTTACGAGCGGTTCCAGACACAGGGACTCGAATATGCCGTCCCGGTGGCAGTGCTGCTGGTCTTAATCAGCCTGATTATCTTCATCGGCTTCAGATGGTTTGTCCAACGAGAGAAAAAAACATGATTGAACTAAGAAATGTTCATGTGAAGCTGGCAAGCTTTCATCTGGGGCAAATCGACCTCTCAGTCTCCAGAGGTGAGTATATCGTCATTCTTGGTCCTACAGGAGCAGGAAAGACTGTCTTGCTGGAATCAATTGCCGGACTCCATACCCCTTATCGTGGCGAAATACTGCTCGACGGCAAAGATGTCACCAATATTGCGCCCGAAAAAAGGGGCGCCAGTATCGTATATCAGGACTACGCTCTTTTTCCTCACCTCCTAGTCAAAGATAATGTCACTTTCGGTTTGAACGTTAAACGTCTATCACGCCCGAATATCGACAAATCGCTTAGATGGGTATGCGGACTATTAGAGATACAATCTTTACTAAAGAGACTACCCGCCACACTAAGCGGCGGTGAACGCCAGAGAGTGGCGCTGGCTCGCGCCCTGATTACAAAACCAGAGGTATTATTACTCGATGAGCCCATCAGTGCGCTTGATGCGGAGAGCCGCGAAGAAGTGCGTGCGCAATTGAAAAATACTCACCAGAAACTTAATATTACTACTTTACACGTCACCCACGACTTCGAAGAAGCGATGTCACTTGCCGATAGGATTGTAGTTATTAATCAGGGGAAAATAGTGCAGGTGGGCAAGCCGTCGGAGATTTTCTACCATCCGTGTTCTGAATTCGTCGCCCGTTTTACGATGGCACGCAATATTTTCGGAGGTAAAATCATTAGCCCTAATGGACAAGAAACAATATTCCAGACAGGCGAATTGCAGATATGTGCTTCATCAGGAAAAACAGGAGCGCAGTACGCTGTGATACGCCCTGAAATGATACAGCTATCGTTGGAAAAACCATCTTCCCAATGCAATGTATTTTCCGGCACTGTGACTGCAATCAGCGATAGGGGTGCCGCTATCCTGATAACCGTATCTTGCCAATCAGAACTGGAATGCCTTCTGCCGCGTCAGCAATTCGAAAAAATAAACCTGACCCCAAATAGCCGGGTTTATGTCTCTTTCCCGCCGTCATCAGTACACCTTATGGAATAAGAAATTATTACGTATTGTTATCTCTTCGAGTTACTGTTGTTTGACAACTTCTCTGACTGCTTGTAAACTGAAAGTTACTTATGCCTAACTTGCAAAACTTAGGACAACAGCTGGCTCAGATTCTCAAGAAACAAAATGCGGATTATATTGAAGCGCATTTTGAAGATAGTCAATACAGCAGCATCTCTTACCGCGGGAGACAGCTGGAATCCGTAAGCAAGACCATCTCTATCGGCGGGAATGTCCGGGCGCTCGTAAAAGGCGGCTGGGGATTTGTTAGTTTCAATGACCTGAATAACCTCCAGGATAAAGTGGAACTGGCAGTAAAACAGGCAAGCTTTGTCGGTAAAGAAGTCAGTCAGTTTGCGGAGTCAAAGCCGGTAGTCGAAAACGTCGTGGCTAAAATCGCCGAAAATCCCATGCTGATTCCTCTCTCCGAAAAAAAACTACTACTCGATGAATATAATGATGCTATCTGGAGCACTTCCGGCATCCAGACCTCGAATCTCGGTTACGGAGACAGCCACAGAAAGACCCTTTTTCTTAACTCCAGAGGTAGTTTCATTACCCAGGAAAGGACAGATGTTACCCTGCGGGCAGTTGCCGTGGCGGCGAAAAACGGCGAAGTACAGCAAGCAGGCTTGAGCGAAGGCAGCCGGGATGATTTCAGCCCGATACGAAAACTGCACAAAGACATCAAGGAACTGGCACAGCGTGCCGTAGATATGCTGACAGTGCCGACAATTCCCGGGGGACAATACACGGTTGTCCTGGATCCTATCCTTGCCGGTGTATTTGTCCACGAAGCCTTCGGACATCTTTCCGAATCCGACTTTGTCTACGAAAACGAACAACTAAAAGAAATTATGACACTCGGCAAAGTTTTCGGTGGTCCGCACCTGAACATTATCGATTCTGCTGTCAGACCGGGACTACGCGGTAGTTTTAAATATGACGATGAGGGTACTCCTGCCACCAAGACTTATCTCATCAGAGAAGGTAAACTGGCAGGCAGACTTCATTCACGCGAAACCGCCGCCAAGATGAAAGAACAACCCACCGGTAATGCCAGAGCCATCAATTACAGGCACCCCCCGATTGTGCGTATGACAAACACCTATATCGAACCGCAGGACTGCTCTTTTGCCGATATGATTGCTGATATCAAAGAGGGCGTCTATGCCAAAAACTGGTACGGCGGGCAGACCAGTATGGAAATGTTCACCTTTTCCGCTGGTGAAACCTATATGATACGCAATGGCAAAATAGCCGAAATGGTGAGACCGGTAATGCTCAGCGGCAATGTTTTCAACACTCTGATGAATATCGATGCCATCGGTAATGACCTCGATATGAACCAGGGCGGCGGCTGCGGCAAGGGCGGACAATCCCCCCTGCCCGTGAGCAATGGCAGCCCGCACATCAGGATTCGTCAATGTCTGGTGGGAGGAAAATAATTGGAAGAGATATTAGCTCTCGCCAAAAAGGTTGCCGACGAAGCTGAAGTCTATATGGTTTCCAGCGAGGAAACCCCGGTTCAGTTCGAGTCAAATCGTCTAAAGAACATTCAGCACAAACAAAGCCATACGGTAACGCTACGCATCATAAAAAACGGCAAGACCGGCTACGCCACCACTACCAGTCTGGAGAATGCCCGCGAGCTGGTTGATAGCGCCGTCGCAACCGCTGAATTCGGCACTAAGGCTGAGTTCCAATTTCCATCGATGCAGCATTATCCTGAAGTTGCTATTTTCGACCCGGCAGTGGAAAAAGTCAGCATCGAAAAGATGACGCAACTCGGCAAAGAGCTAATTGCCCGG
>JAQTPO010000046.1 GCA_028712845.1 Dehalococcoidales bacterium
TCATTCCGACACCGTGATGCCGCAATGTCATTCCCGCGCAGGCGGGAATCCAGAGTTAATTCGTTAGGTGAAGATACTTCACTTACATGTCATTCCCGCGAAGCCTGCCCCATATTTGTCATTCTGAGGTCGATTCGACCGAATGAATCTGGGGGAGTGGCAGGACGAAAGATAACCCCCACTCGCCCCCAAGACCCTTCGTTGCACTCAGGGTGACAAAGACAAGGGACTCTAGTAGGACAAGAGTAAGGGTGTCATTCTGAATGAGTGTAACGACTGAATGAATCTCGGTGAGGGGCAGGGCTAAAGACGACCCCCTTTACCTCCAGACCCTTCGTTGCACTCAGGGTGACAAAGAAAAATAGTGACGCATTGTTTGTCATTCTGAGCGAAGCGAATGAATCCGTGGGAGGAGCGGAGAAAAGATACATGCGCGATTACTACGTTTACATCATGTCTAACCATTCGAGAACGCTCTACATCGGCGTGACCAATAATCTTCCACGCCGTGTATCCGAACATAAGGCTAAACTGGTCGATGGTTTTACGAAACGTTATAACTTAAACCGCCTAGTCTATTACGAAAACACTAATTACATAGCGACAGCAATCGAAAGAGAAAAGGAAATCAAGGGTTGGGTGAGAAGGAAAAAGGTTGCTCTCATCCATTCCTTTAACCCAGCATGGGAAGATTTAAGCCTGGAATTTATGGAATCCCCACCCGATTGTCATTCTGAAGGAGCATAGCGAAAAATACGATGCCGCAATGTCATTCCCGCGAAGCCTGCCCCATGCTCGATACGGGGGCGGGAATCCATAAAACGAGGCGGGCGACAGGCGAGACGCCTACTCAATATTGTCATTGCGGGGAATGAAATGACGAAGCAATCTCCGGGCGGGGGAGGCACCTCACCACACTGTCATTGCCGCGCCCCGACAATCGGGGCTCGCAATGACAGTGTAAAAAAATTTGACAACAATCTTGAATTATGTTATCTTAACTCTATTATGAATATTCTAACGTTCTCTCTCGTACTTATTGTTACATACTCAAGCCAGTGAGTGGGCTCGTCTCCACACATCGGAGCGCCGTCCACAGGACGGCTTTTTTTTTACTTAACGACTTCAAAGGGGAAATTATATGAGAAGCGATGCGATAAAAAAAGGAGTAGAACGTGCCGGTCACCGGGCTTTGCTCCACGCTGTCGGCGTTAGCCGGGCAGATATGAACAAGCCGTTTATCGGCATTGTTAATAGCTACAATGAGATTGTCCCCGGACATATGCATCTGGACAGTATTGCCCGGGCAGTCAAAGAAGGCGTTTATCAGGGCGGCGGTGTGCCGTTCGAAGTGAATACGATTGCAGTCTGCGACGGTATTGCAATGAACCACGCCGGCATGAAATACAGCCTGCCCAGCCGGGAACTGATTGCCGATTCCGTCGAGGTGGTGGTGGAAGCCCACGCTTTCGATGCGCTGGTCTTCATCCCGAACTGCGATAAAATCATCCCCGGAATGCTGATGGCGGCGGTCAGACTGAACCTGCCTGCTATCTTTATCAGCGGCGGCCCCATGATGACAGGACATATAAACGTGGATGGCAAATCTAAAGCTATCGATTTAATCTCCGTTTTTGAAGCGGTCGGTAAAGTCACCAGCAAAAAAATGACCGAAACGGAACTGGCAGAAATGGAAGAACTGGCTTGTCCGGGTTGTGGCAGTTGCGCCGGTATGTTCACGGCGAATACGATGAACTGCCTGATGGAAGCACTGGGCATGGCTTTACCAGGGAACGGCACCATTCCTGCGCAAGATTCCAGACGAATCCACCTGGCACGGAAAGCCGGCGCCCAGATAATCGAAGTCCTGGCAAAAAAAATCCGGCCACGTGATATCATCAATAAAAAATCACTGGAAAATGCCTTCACCGTAGATATGGCGCTCGGCGGGAGCACCAATACTGTCCTGCACCTGCCGGCAATTGCCAGTGAAGCCGGGATTAGCTTCCCGTTACAACAAATAAATGAAATCAGCCGCCGGACACCCTACATCAGCAAACTCAGTCCAAACGGTGAAAATCATATTGAAGACCTCGACCGCGCCGGCGGTATCCCGGCAGTGATGCAGGAGGTTAAAAAACTTTTGCACGCGGAATCTATAACCGTCACAGGTAAATCGGTCGGTGAAAATATTGCCGGTGCCCGTGTTCTCGACCGTGAGGTTATCCGCACGAAAGCTAAAGCTCACTCGAAGACCGGTGGGCTGGCGATTCTTTTCGGCAATCTGGCGCCAGATGGCGCTGTGGTCAAGAAAGGCGCTGTATCTCCGGATATGCTCAAGCATAAAGGACCTGCCCGGGTTTTTGATTCTGAAGAAGCCGCTACAACCGCTATCATGAAGGGGACAATCAAACCGGGTGATGTGTTGGTTATCCGTTATGAAGGTCCGAAAGGCGGTCCGGGAATGCGGGAAATGCTCACGCCGACATCACTGCTGGGCGGGATGGGACTGGCAGAGACCGTTGCGCTCATCACGGACGGGCGGTTCTCCGGCGGTTCACGCGGTGCTGCCATCGGACACCTTTCACCGGAAGCGGCGAGCGGCGGACCGATTGCCGCACTGAAAGACGGCGATATTATCGATATCGATATACCTGCATGTAAACTTGAGGTAGAATTGACCGATAAAGAAATCGCCCGGCGGATGTCAAAGGTTAAGAAATTTGAACCGCGTATTAAGACAGGCTATCTCAGTCGTTATATTGAAAAGGTCGGCTCAGCCAGCACCGGCGCAATTTTTACTAAATAGAAGGGGCTTACGACAATGAAGATGACGGGCGGACAGATTCTACTCGATGGATTAGTCAAAGAGGGAGTGGATGTCGTTTTTGGCATCCTGGGCGGTGCCATTTTGCCTCTTTATGATACGCTGCCGCAATTTCCGCAAATCCATCACGTCCTGGTAAGACACGAACAGTGTGCGGCGCATGCGGCTGAAGGCTATGCACGTGCGTCAGGCAAGGTGGGCGTTTGTTTTGCTACTTCGGGACCGGGCGCAACGAATCTGGTTACCGGCATTGCCAATGCCTATCTCGATTCATCGCCGGTAGTAGCCATTACCGGTCAGGTAGCCCGCCGTTTTATCGGTAAGGATGCCTTTCAGGAAATAGATATCACCGGCATCACCCTGCCTATCACCAAGCATAACTATCTGGTCACTGATGCGGCATCGCTGGCAAAAACAGTGAAGGAAGCTTTTTACATCGCACGGACGGGCAGGCCCGGCCCCGTGCTCATCGATATTCCTAAAGATGTGTTTACTGAAGTGGTGGAACATCATGCTCCGGGTAAAATAGAGTTGTCCAGCTACAAAGCGACCCTCAAAGGGCATCCGGCGCAGATACAAAAAGCCGCGGCTATGATTAACACCGCACAGAAACCGCTCATTATCGCCGGCAGAGGTGTGATTATCTCCGGGGCATTCACCGAGCTGAAAGAACTGGCGGAGAAAGCCCAGATACCCGTAGCGACGACACTGCTGGGACTCGGCTCTTTCCCTGAATCGCATGTGTTGTCTTACCGCTGGCTGGGGATGCACGGCATGGCATATACCAATTTGGCAGTAAATAACGCCGATGTCATTATTGCTGTCGGCATGAGGTTCGATGACCGCGCCACTTCCGAAGTAAATACTTTTGCGCCCAATGCTAAAATAATTCACATCGATATCGACCCTGCGGAAATCGGGAAAAATGTGACCGTAGATGTGCCGATTGTGGGAGATGCCAAGGCAGTGTTGGCGCCGTTGAACAAATTAATTCAGGCGACACAACACGGGGAATGGCTCCAGCAACTTGATATCTGGCGGCGGGAACATCCGTCCACCGATATCAGGGATAGTTCCTCCGTTTTACCGCAATACGTAATTCATCAGATTTATGAAGCAACCAGGGGTGAAGCAACCGTGGTCACCGGTGTAGGACAACACCAGATGTGGGCAGCGCAACACTACATCTTCAATCGACCCAATAGCTTTATTTCATCCGGTGGGTTGGGAACGATGGGGTTTGGTTTGCCGGCTTCGGTGGGCGTCAACATGGCACGACGCGATGTTCAGGTATGGTGTATCGACGGTGACGGCAGTTTCCAGATGACCCTGCACGAATTAGCTACTATTGTTCAGGAGAAACTGGCAGTAAAGATAGCCGTTTTTAACAACGGTTTCCTGGGGCTGCCCAGACAATGGCAGGAATTACTTTACGAAAAACGCTTCGTCGCCTCTCCGCTGCTTGGCCCGGATTACGTGAAACTGGCAGAAGCCTATGGTATTCCCGGCATCAGGGTCAGACGGAAAGAAGAGGTAATTCCGGCTATTGAAAAGGCAATAGCCTATGACGGCCCGTTCCTGATAGACTTCGGGATTGAACCTGAGGAAAATGTCTATCCGTTCGTGCCGCCCGGAGCCTCGTTGGAAGAGTTCCTGGAGGTACCTAAAAAGGAGGAAGCATTATGGCAACGACAAAGCACACGCTAGTCGCTCTGGTGGATGATAAACCCGGGGTTCTGAATCGGGTGGCTAGCCTCTTCCGGAGGCGTGGTTTTAACATCGATAGTATTACGGTAGGGCAGAGTGAAACACCTGGCGTATCACGTATGACTATCGTCGTTGATGGGACAAGCACATCGGTAGAACAGGTCAGAAAACAACTCGATAAGTTAATCGAGACGGTTAAGGTTACCGATATCACAGGAGATGATATCGTAGTCCGGGAACTGGCACTCTTCAAGGTGAAGACGACTTCAACAAACCGAAGCGAGATTATCCAGCTTGTGGACATCTTCCGCGCAAATATCGTGGACGTTTCGACAGATTCACTGACCGTGGAAGTAACCGGGGACGAGGATAAACTAAGCTCCCTGCTGAAGTTACTGTCAACTTTCGGCATTAAGGAAGTATGCCGGACAGGTCGCATCGCAATGACACGCGGCGGTATTAATGGAACGGCTCACCGGACACCAAGACAATTTGAATCACCGGAAGACAAATTGAAACCTTCGGCTTAGTTCAGGTAAAATCGGTTGATTTTAATCGGTTTGTGCGATAATGTATTAGCAGACTGGATAAAGGAGACGCAAATGTATAAGAAAATACTGGTCGTTCTTGATGGCTCACAGCTTGCTGAAGTCGTGTTTCCCTATGCCAAAGAATTTGCTGGCAGGCTCGGACTGGATGTAGTGCTTCTCCATGTTTACCAGCCGGAAAGGAAAGAATTTGCTCCGATGTATCAGACTTATATCTCGAAAGCCGTAGAGACAATTCAAACTATGGCACGAGAGGTACAAATTAATCTGACCGGTCAGACCAGTACGAAACTGGTTAATGTCCGGGGAGAGCTGGTAATGGGTTACCACGCGGATGAAATCATCCGTTATGCTGAGGAGAATAACATCGATTTTATTCTCATGGCAAACCACGGTCGTTCTGGAATTAAACAATGGAGTCTGGGTGGTGTGGCAGATAAGGTTTTACGCGCTTCTAAAATACCGGTTTGGGTTGTTCACGCCGGTATCCCTGATGCCATACCTTACGATAGATGGCCCAGCCGGACAATACTGGTGCCTTTAAATGGGTCTAATGTATCTGAGACAGTATTACCGCATGCCATAGAAATTGCCAGACACAAAGGTCCGGTACCTTTAGATGTAGTTCTTTTAGAGGTCTGTGAACCGCCTACCCCACCGACTTATTATTCGCCGGAACTCACCGGCGTACCTCTTAATTGGGGTAAATTTATGGAAGAAGAGACCGCGAGAAAAAAACAAGCCGCTACTGAGTATCTCGTTAAAACAGCGGAACAATTCAAAACCGCAGGCATCGGTAATATAACTTCGGTAGTTCTTGTCGGCAAACCGGCTGATGAAATCATCAATTATGCAAATAAACACCCCTTTACCGTCGTCGTTATGGCAACTCACGGACGTTCCGGATTCAGCCGTCTGGTCTACGGCAGTGTCGCGGAGAGCGTTTTGTTTGGTATCACCAACCCGTTAGTGCTGATTAAACCACAATAAAAAAATAGGATTAAGGAGAAAAAAGTGGCAAAGGTTTATTATGACAAGGATTGTAATCTAAAGCTATTGAAGGGAAAGGTTATCGGCGTTGTCGGTGGCTTTGGGAATCAGGGACATGCCCATAGCCAGAACCTGCGGGACAGCGGCTGTAATGTAATCATTTCCGAACTTAAAGGGAGCCAACCGTGGAAAGATGCTGTGGCAGCCGGTTTCAAAGTAATGGAAGCCGCTGAGATGGCAAAACAAGCCGACCTTATCGTGATGCTGGTCCCCGACCAGACACAAAAGGCTATTTACTACCAGGCAATTGAAAAGAACCTGACCAAAGGCAAGGCACTGATGTTTGCCCACGGTTTCAATATCCACTATGGACAGATTGTCCCGCCGAAAGATGTAGATGTCATTATGATTGCCCCCAAATCACCTGGACGCATGGTAAGACAGCTCTACACCGAAGGCAGAGGCACCCCCGCTCTGGTGGCGGTTTATCAGGATGCCACCGGTAATGCGAAGGATATTGCTTTAGCTTATGCGCAGGGTTTGGGCGTAAGCCGCGCCGGCATCATCGAGACAACCTTTGAGGAAGAGACGGAGACCGACCTCTTCGGTGAGCAGGCGGTGCTTTGCGGCGGCGTCAGTTCGCTTATCAAGACGGGTTTCGAGACTCTGGTGGAAGCCGGTTATCAGCCGGAGATTGCCTACTTCGAAGTCCTGCACGAACTTAAACTTATCGTCGACCTCATTTATCAGGGCGGAATTGCACATATGCGACGCTCCGTCAGCGATACGGCAAAATACGGCGATATCACACGCGGTCCCAGAATCATCAGTGAGGCTGTTAGAGAAGAGATGGAAGAAGTCCTCGCTGAAATCCAGGATGGCTCCTTTGCCAGAGAATGGATTCTGGAAAATGTGGCAGGCCGCCCGGTTTACAATGCCCTGCTGAAAATGGATGCAGACCATCCGATTGAAGAGGTAGGAGCGGAACTCCGCCGGATGATGTCCTGGTTGCAGGAACAGCCGTCCAAGAAAGCGAAAAAAACTAAGAAATAATCAAACAGCACCAATCTCTCAGGATGTGTGCTTGTTTTGAAGACAAGGTGAAGGAATATGGACAAAGTAACTATTTTTGACACGACATTAAGAGATGGGGAACAGGCCGCCGGTGGCACACTGAATCTTCAGGAAAAGCTGGAGATAGCCAGGCAACTGGAAAACCTCGGTGTGGATGTCATCGAAGCCGGTTTTCCCATCGCTTCGCCCGGGGATTTTGAAGCGGTCAGCGCGATCGCCAGGGAAATACGCAAACCTGTCATCTGCTCACTCACCCACGCCAGTGCAGAAGCAGTCGATAGCGCCGCTGAAGCAGTTCAGAAAGCGGCTCACCCGCGTGTGCACGTTTTCCTTTCATCTTCCGAAATCCACCTTGTTCACCAGTTGAAAAAAAGCCGGGAGGAAATTACTGAGATGGCGTGCAAGATGGTAAAGCGGGCGAAAAAATATGTAGATGACGTCGAGTTTTCCCCGATGGATGCCAGCCGCACTGACCCTGTTTACCTGTACCAGATTATCGCCGAGGTCATTAAATGCGGCGCTACTACCATCAATATCCCGGATACGGTCGGCTATGCCATCCCCGAAGAATTCGGCAACCTGATTGCAGGCATCTTTAAGAATGTGCCCAATATCGGTAAGACTGTTATCAGCGTCCATTGTCATAATGACCTGGGGATGGCAGTTGCCAATAGCTTGCAGGCTGTTAAAAATGGCGCACGCCAGGTGGAATGCACCATCAATGGCATCGGGGAGAGAGCGGGGAATGCCTCGCTGGAAGAAGTCGTAATGGCAATAAAAACCCGTAACGATTTCTTCAATCTCAGCACCGATATCGATACCACCCAGATTTACAAGACCAGCCGTCTCGTGAGCGAGATGACAGGGTTCATCGTGCAACCGAACAAGGCAATTGTCGGCGCAAATGCTTTCCGTCACGAATCGGGGATTCATCAGGATGGCGTCATAAAGTTAGCCCGGACTTACGAAATCATGGACCCCAGGACAATCGGTCTGCCCGCCAGTAGCCTGATACTGGGCAAACTTTCCGGGCGTCACGCCTTCAAGGAAAGGCTGGCAGAACTGGGTTACACGCTGGATGATACGGCTTTTCAACGCGCTTTCAATGCCTTCATTGCTCTGGCTGACAAGAAAAGAGAGGTCGCCGATAAGGATATTGAATCTTTACTGGCAGAAGATAAGCGCAATGTTGCCGACACTTACCATCTGGATAGAATACAGGTCACCTGCGGCGACAGGGGCATACCCACTGCCGCCGTCAGACTTATTGAGCCGGATGGCAAAGCTAAGTCCGATGCCGCCATCGGCACAGGACCGGTGGATGCTGTCTGCAAAGTCATCGATAAAATCATTAAAATCCCGGATGTTAAGCTTACCGAATTTACCGTTAAGTCCGTTACCGAGGGAATCGATGCCATTGGGGAAGTGCTCATCAGGGTAGAAAGTAAAGGCATCACTTACACCGGTCGCGGCGCCGATACGGATATTATTGTTGCCAGCGCCAAAGCCTATGTGAACGCACTGAACCGACTGGCCGCCGCCAGAAAAGCCGCGAAATAAACAGAGGAGTGCCCAAATGCCAGTCCAGTTGGAAATGGTGTTACGTCTTCTGTTAGCAGCGGCTCTCGGCGCAATCATCGGGTTTCAGCGGGAACACGTCGGTAAACCGGCAGGCGCCCGCACTCTCGGGCTTATCAGTGCCGGGGCGGCAATGTTCAGCGTAATTTCAATACTGAGCTTTCCCGGGGGAGACCCTTCCCGGATTGCGGCTGGCGTGGTTACCGGCATCGGTTTTCTGGGCGCCGGTGCAATTCTTCACCGCCACGGTGGCGTTGAAGGGTTAACCACAGCAGCAACTATCTGGATAGCGGCAGGAATCGGACTGGCGGCAGGCGCAGGATTATATATCATTGCACCGGTAGTTACTGCCATAGCGTTGATTCTCCTTTTACTCCCGCACAAAGAGATAAAATAGAAGTACAGGAGAGTAAAATGAATCAGAATCCTCCTCCAGAATTAAATGCTACCGAGAGAGAATTACTAAAAATGGAATATGAACAGCTATGTCAAGACTACCGACAGCATGATAAATATGTATTGGATAAATTAACCGCAGCAGGAATACTATTTGGGTTATTAGGTATTGCAGTATCTCAGATACAAGATTTTTGGATAAAGATTGTACTCCTTTTTCTCGGTGGCTTATTTGGATGCATTTGTAGTATCTCCGTTGCCAAAGATACCTACTACCGAGATGGTTATGGGAAAATAATAACGGGACTGTCTAAGAAACTCGGTATCTGGGATAAAATGAAAAATCTAAACGCCGAGGGGTATTTTGCCGATAGCCTCAAACCTGAGAGAGCCGATAAAGAGCTTCAGCTTTTAAGGCAAATACACATAAAACCCGAAAAATCATCGATTGTGTTACCCCGCAGGTTAAGAAATTTTCTTATTAATCGCAAGACATTTAGGTGGATTTTATTCTTCTATCTAACGGCAACCGTATCTTTCTGGGGCATTCTTGTTGGTACGGTAATCGGTTATTTTTTGTATTGACAATAGTTTTAGAAACTTAGAAAGGAAACCAAAAATGAATCTAGCTGAAAAAATCCTCGCCGCACATTGCGGGAAAAAGAAATTGTCTCCGGGCGAGTTCATCAATGTCAAAGCCGACCTCATCCTCAGTAATGACATCACTGCGCCCATTGCTATCAAAGAGTTCCGCAAGATCGGCGTCAAAAAGGTCTTCGACCCGAAAAAAATCGTGATGGTCGCCGACCATTTTGTGCCGAATAAAGACATTACCTCTGCCGAACAGAGCAAGTTTATGCGTGACTTTGCTTATGAGCAGAGCATTATGTACTATGACGTCGGGCAGATGGGCATCGAGCACTGCCTCCTGCCTGAAAAAGGTCTGGTTTTACCCGGCGATGTCATCATCGGTGCGGACTCGCATACCTGCACCTATGGCGCCGTGGGGGCTTTTGCTACCGGTATGGGTTCTACCGATATTGCCGCCGCCATGGCAACCGGCGATATCTGGATGAAAGTGCCGAACACTATCAAATTTGTTTATCACGGTAAACTGGGCAAGTGGGTCGGGGGGAAAGACCTGATTCTTTACACCATCGGGCAGATTGGCGTCGATGGTGCGCTCTATGCCGCAATGGAGTTTACCGGCGAGGCAATTGACGACCTGCCGATGGACGGACGCTTCACGATGGCGAATATGGCGATTGAAGCCGGCGGCAAGGCAGGCATTTTCCATGTCGATAAGAAAACACTGGATTATGTAAAGTCTCGCGCCGCCCGACCGTACAAGGTCATTGAACCGGATGCTGACGCCGCATACGCGCAGGTCATTGAGTACAACGTCTCCAAAATGGAGCCACAGGTATCTCTACCGCATTTACCCTCGAATGCCAAACCGGTCAGCCAGTTAGGCAAGATTGAGATTGACCAGGCGGTCATCGGCAGTTGCACGAACGGCAGAATCAGCGACCTCCGTATTGCCGCCGGGATTTTGAAGGGCAGAAAAGTACATCCCCGACTACGCTGTATCGTCATCCCCGGCACCCAGCAGATTTATCTGGATGCGATGCACGAAGGTCTGATTGAAACCTTTATCAATGCCGGCGCCGTGGTCAGCACGCCCACCTGCGGGCCCTGTCTGGGCGGCTATATGGGAATTCTGGCAGCCGGAGAAAAGGCTGTCTCCACCACCAACCGCAACTTCGTCGGCAGGATGGGGAGCACTAAGTCAGAGGTATATCTGGCAGGTCCGGCGGTCGCCGCCGCCAGCGCCATTACGGGGAGAATATCCAATCCGGAGGAAGTGACAGCGTAGTTGTCATCCAGAAGAAATAGTGTCATTGCGAATGAATATGAAGCAATCTCAGGGTGGTGGGGTACGCCTCCCCTCTCTGTGATAGCCGCAAGGAGTTTATCCTGAGCATGGCGAAGGCCTCGCAATAACAACGGGTGGGAAAGAGGCTAGAGGGTATTAGTAACAAGCAATACTATGTATATATTATGACTAACAAAGCTAATACGGTATTTTATACTGGATTAACCAATGACCTGTTAAAGAGAATAACCGTACATAAGGAAAAAACAAATGATGGTTTTACGAAACGTTATAAAATATCTAAGTTAGTTTACTATGAAGTTTGTGAGAACGTGGAAGGTGCTATTTTAAGAGAGAAACAAATCAAGGCAGGGTCAAGACAAAAGAAAATTGACCTGATTGTAAGTATGAATAACGGTTGGAATGATTTGTATGACGAATTAACAAAATAACACAGCATCGTCATTGCGAATGAATATGAAGCAATCCCCGGGTGACGGGGTATCCCTCCCCTCTCTGTGATAGCCGAGCCCCGATTGCATCGGGGCTCGCAACGACAATATTAAAGGAGAACTCACATGTTAAAAGGCACGGTACATAAATACGGCGCAAATGAAAGTACGTGATATAATCAAGCTGGTTGAAGCTGATGGCTGGTACCTTGTCGTCGTTCGGGGTAGCCATCGCCAGTATAAACATCATGCCAAATCAGGGAGGGTTACCATCGCTGGTAACCCAAGTCACGATATAGCCCCCGGCACATTAAACAGTATTTTGAAACAAGCAGGGTTAAAGGAGCATTAATTATGAAAAAGTATCTCATCGTCTTTGAAAAGACATCGAACAACTTTTCAGCTTACCTGCCGGATTTGCCCGGCTGTATTGCCACGGGTAAAACACGTACTGAGGTGGAAAAGAATATTAGAGAGGCAATTGCTCTTCATCTTCAAGGAATGAGAGCGGATGGCAACTCCCTGCCTGAACCCACATCCTACACGGAGCTTGTTGAAGTATAAAAGGAGAACTCACATGTTAAAAGGCACGGTACATAAGTACGGCGCAAATGTGGATACGGATGCCATCATCCCCGCCCGCTACCTGAATGTCTCGGAGGCGGAACTGCTGGCAAAACACTGCATGGAGGATATTGACCTCGACTTCGTGAAAAGGGTCAAGCGTGGTGATATAATTGTAGCGGATACCAACTTCGGTTGCGGGTCATCCAGAGAGCATGCGCCGCTGGCAATCAAGACTTCGGGCATTTCCTGCGTGATTGGCAAGAGTTTTGCGCGCATCTTCTTCCGCAATGCCATCAATATCGGCTTGCCCCTGCTGGAAAGCGAAGCCGCTGTGAACGGCATTAAGAACGGCGATACCGTAGAAGTCGACTTAGAAAAAGGGGTGATTAAGAATCTGACCTCAGGGAAGCAGTTTACTGCCAAGCCTTATCCTGAGTTCATGAGCCAGCTGGTGAAGACCGGCGGGTTGATTGAATACACCAGGCAGAGAGTAGCAAAAGGGAAATGACGCCGTAGCGTCATCCCGACGGAAGTCGGGATCCAGAAAATTAATAAATAGATTCCCGCTTTCGCAGGAATGACAATAAGAAATAACAGGAGTTAAACAAGTGGCAAAATTCAAAATCGTAGTTACCGCCGGCGATGGCATCGGGCCGGAAGTCGCCAATGAAGGGGTCAAAGTACTGAAAGCAATCGGCAAGAAATACGGCCATACCTTT
>JAQTPO010000047.1 GCA_028712845.1 Dehalococcoidales bacterium
GTTTGAAGCCGATTCTGTGTGTCGGGGAGAGCCTGGCACAGTATGAAGCCGGCAAAACGGAAGCAGTGGTGACCGACCATGTCACAGGTTCGCTCAAGGATATTCCTGTGTCATCTAATCTGGTCATCGCTTATGAGCCGGTCTGGGCAATCGGTACGGGTAAAGCCGCAACCGGTGCGCAGGCGAATAAAATCATCGGCATGGTCAGGAAAATTGTGGCTGGATTATACGGCGATGCTTTTGCGCAGAATATGCGTATCCTCTATGGCGGTAGTGTCACCGGCGATAATATCGCAGAGTTTATCGGGCAAAAAGAAATCGATGGCGGTCTGGTCGGCGGCGCCAGTCTCAAGATTGACCAGTTCGTCAATATTGTGAAGCAAACGGCACAGTTAAAGAATCAATAATCAAGCGCCAAGTAACAATGTCATTGCGACCCCGATAACATTGGGGGAAGCAATCTCAGGGAGGTGGTGCCTCCCCACCCGGAGATTGCCACGTTGTCCCGATTCTATCGAGACTCCTCGCAATGACGATGAGAGGGGCATGAACAAACTTGTCGCAATCATCGGTCCGACCGGTATCGGCAAAACAAAGCTGGCTATTCAGCTTGCCCGCCTTTGTAATGGTGAAATCGTCAATGCGGACAGCCGTCAAATCTACTGTTCGATGGATATCGGCACTGCTAAACCGACTCAAGATGAGATGGTGTCAGTCCCGCATCATTTAATTGATATAATAGCGCCGAATCAGGAATTCAGTCTGGCTGAGTATCAATCCCTTGCTTATAAAGCCATCGTTGATATTCAGAAACGTGGTAAACTACCTTTTCTGGTCGGGGGCAGTGGATTGTACGTCTGGGCAGTTATAGAAGGCTGGATTGTTCCGAAAGTTGCCCCCGATACCGCTTTTCGACGTGAACAGGAAAAGAAAGCCGAAGAAGGGAAAGCGGGAGAGCTATATCAGGAGTTGATACGTCTGGACCCCGTTGCGGCGGGTAAAATCGACCCGCGGAATGTCCGCCGTGTCATCCGTGCCCTTGAGGTCAGTAAAAATGCGCCTGTGCCGTTTTCCGGATTACAGCAAAAACAACCGCCGTCGTTCCAGATATCGATACTGGGATTAACCGCCGACCGCAAAGAACTTTACAGACGGGCTGATGCGCGCGTGGATAAGATGGTACAACAGGGATTTATTGAGGAAGTGAAGAAACTGCTGGCAATGGGCTATAATCTGAACCTGCCGGCGATGTCCAGTATCGGCTACCGTGAAATAGGACAGTACCTGCTGGGAGAAATGACGCTGGACGAAGCCCTCTACAAGATTAAGGTGGGCACGCATCGATTCATCCGCCACCAGTATGCATGGTTCCGCCTTAAAGACGAAAGAATCAAGTGGTTTGATGCTGAAAAGATGAGTGAGGAAGAGGTGGAGAAGGTGGTGAAGGGGTTTATTAGAAACTGAATTTCACACTCTTGTCATTCCGTACTTGATACGGAATCCAGAAAATCCCTTCCGCCACACCGAGATTCATTCGTCGCTGTGCTCCTCAGAATGACAGTGGGTGGTTTGATGGATTCCTGCTTTTGCAGGAATGACAAATGTGGATTTTACTGTCCAAGTATCAGATTGTCAATGAGACGGGTATTGCCGAATCTGACTGCCATAGACACCAGTGCCGATTTCTTGATGGTCTTCAGTTCTGCCAGTGTCTCCGTGTCATTAATGCTGATATAATCGATGTTTGCCAGCATCTCTTTCTGAATGAGCAGTGTCATTTGCTCCAGTATGACGGCGGCGTTTCTTTCTCCGATTGCAAACATGTCTTTTGCCAGCAGGAGAGACTTGTAGAGCACCGGCGCCCCTTTCCTCTGCTCTGGTGTCAGGTAAACGTTGCGACTGCTCATTGCCAGCCCATCCGGTTCGCGGACAGTCGGGCAGACAACCACTTTGAGGTTCATATTGAGGTCTTTCGCCATCTTCTTGATGACCAGAGCCTGCTGGGCGTCTTTCTGTCCGAAGTAGGCATTTGCCGGTCGCACGATATTGAACAGTTTATTAACGATGGTCGTCACGCCGCGGAAATGGGTCGGGCGGGAATCACCCTCGAGCGGCTTGGTGAGATTTTCCACCGTAACCCAGGTGTCATAACCCTCAGGATACATTTCTTTATCCACCGGGAAGAAGACAATGTCTGCGCCTTCTTTCTCCAGCATCGACAGGTCACGATTAAGGTCGCGCGGGTACTTGGAGAGGTCTTCCTTCGGTCCGAACTGGGTGGGATTAACGTATATGCTGACAATGGTGGTCCTGTTTCCTGCAACGGAAAAACGTACCAGCGACATATGCCCTGCGTGGAGGTAGCCCATTGTGGGCACGAAACCCACCGGCTCTTTGAGCTTGAGCCTGATGGTTTGCATTTCATTTATGGTTTCAATTACTTTCATGTTTGGATAATTTGCTCCGTCATTGCGAATGAAATGAAGCAATCTCAGGGAGAGGAGCGACCCAGCATCTGGATACATTCGCTATGCTAAGTACGACACTGCGGTGTCGGATTGCCGCGCCGCTACGCTCCTCGCAATGACACATGGTTATTTCCCTTTCAATTCAGCGAGGGCGCTTTCGTCCATCGTGAAGCTCTGCTTATCGGTGGGGAATTTGCCGGTTTTCACTTCTTCAGAGTATTCGGTAATTGCACTTGACATAATGTCAATGAGTTTAGCATACTGTTTGGCATGCTTCGGCACGAAATCGGAGAACATTCCCAGCAAATCGTTGATGACCTGCACCTGCCCATCACACCCGGCACCGGCGCCGATGCCGATGGTGGGGATGGTGAGTTTTTGGGTGATGAGCGTTGCCAGGGGAGCGGGGACGGTTTCCAGCACGATTGCGAAAGCCCCTGCCTGTTCCAATGCCAGCGCATCATCCAGCAGTTTTTTAGCGGCTTCCGGGCTTTTGCCCTGTACCTTGTGTCCGCCGAATTGGTTGATGGATTGAGGGGTCAGCCCGATGTGTCCCATTACCGGTATGCCGCATTCCACCATCCGTTTGACTTTGTCAGCAACATTCACGCCACCCTCGAGTTTAACTGCTTGAACACCGGCTTCCTGCATAAAGCGGGCGGCGTTTCTCAGGGCATCTTCAATGGAAATGTGGTAGGTCATAAATGGCATATCACCGATAATCAGAGCGTGTTCCGTGCCGCGGACGACGGCTTTCGAGTGGTGAATCATTACATCCATTGTTACGGGGAGAGTGGTTTCATAACCGAGGATGACATTGCCCAGACTATCTCCAACCAGTATGAGAGGGATGCCGCATTTGTCGACAATTTTAGCGGTGGAGTAGTCATAGGCGGTGAGCATGGTGATTTTCTCACCTTTGCGTTTCATTTCACGGATATCGCTGATGGTAACCCGTTTCACCGTACTTGCCATGTTATGCCTCCTTAAGAAAGGATTCTATCAATGGCTGTCTTTTTAGCGGTGATCTGGTTTTTGGAATCAACATAGACCAGTCGGGGGTGATAATCCTGCAATTCAGCTTCTTCGACGTTGGTGTAGGAAAGAATAATGACAATATCGCCTTTAGTGGCTAAACGCGCGGCGGCGCCGTTCAGACAAATTTCGCCGCTTTCCCCTTCGATGGCGTAGGTAACGAGTCGATTGCCGTTGTTAACATCCACAACGTGAACCTGCTCGTAAGGGAGTATGTCCGCTGCTTTCATCAGCTTGCGGTCAATGGTAATGCTTCCTTCATAATTGAGATTGGCATCGGTAACCGTAGCGCGATGGATTTTACTTTTTAGCATTACTCTCATGTCATTCCTCCAAGAACCGATTTGGGTTATCCTGTCAGTTTCTACATTTGTAGCATTCTTTCGATCTGGCTTACGTCAGTTTTTTGTTTGAAGCCGGCTTTCAGCATTGCGCGCAGTTCATCTGCTTTATTTTCATCGATTTTCCCTTTTGCCAGTGCAATGGGGATAGTTTGCAAACCGAGTTCACAATAAGTGGACATTACATCCGGGGCTTCTTTCTTCAAAGCTTCAAGGTGTTTCTTCACAGTGCCGGTGTCACCGCGGGCAATAGGCCCGGTAAGACTCTGGGGAATGCCGACATTGGCGATATTGTTTAATGTTCCTTTCAGGAGCGGCAGAAGCGCCTGAGTTGCCTGTTCCCTCGGGATGCCGAAAGTCTGCCAGAGGTCGTCTGCCAGTTTTACCAGTGTTACCAGATAGTTGCAGGCGATGACCGCCGCCGCATGATAAACAACTTTGTCTTCGGCTTTCAACTCTATGCTGTGGCAGTTGAGCTTATCAGCCATTTCTTTAAGAGTAGATAGAAACGGTTCCTCAGCCTCGATGGCGAAGGTCGAACCGGGGAGATTATCAATTGCGTGTTTGACGCTGGCGAAGGTTTGCAGAGGATGAAAAGCGCCCACATTTGCGCCCATTTGCCGTGCTGGTTCCAGCGTTTCCGTAGAATCGGCCCCGCTGCAGTGCGCCACGCTTTGTCCTTTATGCCATTGCAGTTCTGCGGCGACCTTGGGAATTACGCCATCAGGGGTGGTGATGAAGACAATATCGACAATATCGGCGACTATCTGGTTGGTATCAACAGCCTGGCAGCCTTCAATTGCCTGAGCCAGTCTTTCTGCCGAGGCATGAGTGCGACTGGACACAGCGACTACAGCGTAGCCCTTTTCAACCAGCCTGATTGCGAGGGCGCTACCGACAGTGCCGGCGCCAATGATGCCAATCTTTATCATTTTGCCTCGCCTCCCCCCAAATATAAATGCCCTCTCGACATGGACAGAGAGGGCATTAACCCGCTAGCTTTTGTTTGCCGTCTCGGTCGAGTCCGATCCAAGCGACCACTATAGTATATTCGATTGTCCCCAAGCTTAGATGGCTACGCCTATCTTCATTCTGATAGTAGCACTATAAATTCGCTTTTGTCAATAGATTGGAGATATTGTTACATAGATTTAACGGCATCCTGGATAATGGGGGGAATTTTGGAGTTTCGCTACACCCATGTCTTAGGGGGTGAGGCAGGCAAATCTTTTAACGACGGATTTTTCTCCCAGCCGGGTATCTTAGCGACGCGTTTGGCGATTGCTTTATAACGTTCCCAGTCCGCCGAGCCATAAATAGCCATTTTCTGCGCTGCCAAAGAACCTTCGGCATGAATGGCAAGTATGTCATGATGATGCCCTGTCAGGTCTTTTGCCAATCTGACAGCTTTAAGCCGGTGTTCTGTAGGAACCCCTCCTTTACCTCCCAGATACTTTTCAATATAAGGTCGCTCTTCAGGATTTGTCCAATCGCGGTAATTGAACACGGTACAGGCTAAGCCGCCGGTAATGTCGCTGAGGAGTTTTGAAGCTTCATGCTGATTATTGGCAAACATATATTTGGCGATATTGGTGTAGGCAAGATTGGGAGTGGCGAACCCAAGTTCCGGTATAATATCGGCATGTTCGCAGGCAGCCCGCCCAAGAATATCGACCATCTGGGTATGCATTGCCAGCCATGAGAGTTTCTCCATGATATGCGGGTATTTGTCTATACCGTTGTATTCCGCCATCAGCGCGGCGGTGCCGGCAATCTCTTCTGTGGAAATCACCTTGTGGCAGGTGCCGAAGAGACGATGGAATACACCGAACATCCACGCCTGATCACGGGTGAATTGCCATTCCCCGCACATAAAGACACGATTCCATGGAACAAACACATCATCGAAGACAATCATGCACTCGCTGACGCCGGCATTTTTACCACTGAGCGGCCAGTTCCATAATGCTTCTTCACCCGTCTCGGAGTAGAATGGCGGTGAAGTCAGGAGTTTGATGCCTGGTGCATTAAGCGGAGTAGCAAAGACGACTGCATAGTCTTTATCTTCTTCACGGTGTGCCCGGCATGGTTGAACAATTATCTCATTGGCAGTGGGAGTAGCGCTGATGTGCATCTTAGCGCCTCTCACCACGATTCCATCTTTGTTTTTATCGACAACACGAACAAAGAAGTCCTTGTGTTGTTCCTGCTGGGACGGACGCAGACTACGGTTTCCTTTAACATCAGTAATGGCGCCCGTAATTGCCGGGTCTGTTTTTCTGAGGTGCTTACGGTAGTCTTCAATTGCATCCGAATAGTGAGTGCCCATTGCTTTATCAATTCTGGCAGAGACAATTCCTGAGGCGGCTAAGGCATCAGGCCCCATGCCGCTCATACCTGCTCCCCACCTCATACAGGTTATGTAGAGGTCGCGTCGTCTTATAAGGTCTTCGGCTGTCTTCGGTTGTTTCCAGAGGAAAAGGAACCTCTCATTATTTTCTTCTATAGTGAGTAAATCTTTAAATTTGGGGTGGTCGTAAAGATGGTAGCTTAATGCCCTAGCATTGATGGAACCTTTGAATAAAGGGTGTTTAGTGATATCCGGTACCTTTTCACCATTGAGGAAAATAACCCTGCCGTCTCGCAGGCTTTCTACATATTGTTCTGATGTTCTTATCATATTTCTCCCTTTTTAATATTGTTTTTTTGTTTATTCCTGAAAAGGTTATCTACATATGGACCTCCTTCTATCTGCGATAGCTGTTTTGTCAGTCTCATACGCTAATCGTAAAAGCTTGTGCTAATATGTTGCTCTTCTCACGTATTACTTGTCAAGAATGAGGTATTAACTTATATTTGATTGAAAACGTAATCACAAAATTTACATGCATCTCTAGTCTCTGATTACACAACGACCCACTCCCTTCCATAGTCTTGATAGTGGAAGTAAATCATGAAAGGGAGGGCACAGTGGCATTTCTAGTGCCACTGAACACGAGACGTCTTCTGGAGCTTCACCTTGACCCGTTCTAATCAGGTAAGTAGCAAAGTAAACAACAACTAAAACCGAGGAGAACCAAGAAAGCGGATGTGTTACATTACTTGAACTGCAATGTTATAATGGTGTCAGAATTGAGGATAGGAGGATGGTATGCATCCGGCAATGCTTGCTGAAAAACTGCCTGAATCCGTCATTCGGTGTAACATTTGCCAGTGGCACTGCGTGATACATCCTGATAAAGTCGGTGTATGCCGGATGTACAGGAACGTCAATGGCATCCCCTATAATCTCAACTATGCCCTTGTGTCTTCTGTTGCGGTTGACCCCATCGAGAAGAAGCCTTTATTCCATTTCCATCCGGGAACTCAGGTGTTTTCACTGGGTGGCTGGGGATGCAATTTTCACTGTCGGGATTGCCAGAACTGGGAAATTTCGATGGTGCAAGATGTGCTGGCTGGTTCCCGCCAAATATTGCCTGAAGATGCGGTTGGACTAGCCAAGCGTTATCAATGTGGCGGTATTGCCTGGACTTATAATGAGCCTTCGGTGTGGTTCGAATACACGCTGGACTGCGCTAAGCTGGCAAAGCAGAATAATCTTTATACGGTTTATGTGACGAACGGCTACCTCAGTCCGGAAGCGTTGGATGTCATCGGCCCGTATCTGGATGCATGGCGGGTTGACGTCAAGGGTTTTTCCGATACGCTTTACCGCAATCTGGCGAAAATCACCAACTGGCGCGGCATTCTCGATGTAGCGCAGCGCGCCAAGAAAAAATGGAATATGCACGTGGAAGTGGTTACTAATATTATACCGACGATGAATGATGATGACGAGCAACTGAGCGGGATTGCCCGATGGATCCATAATGAGCTTGGGGAGCAAACTCCGTGGCACGTTACCAGATTTCATCCCGGTTACCGGATAGCAGACCTGCCGGCAACGCCTTTAGCCACGCTGGAGCATGCTTATGAACTGGGGCGCAAAGCGGGATTGAAGTTTGTCTATCTGGGCAATGTGCCGGGGCATGCCAGTGAGACTACGGTTTGTTTTAGCTGTGGGAAACCGGTGGTGGAGCGAAACGGCTACCAGACGGAAGTTTGCGGACTTAAGGGAAGTTGTTGTCAGTTCTGCGGCGCCGACCTGAATTTTAGAGTAAAGGGAGGGAAGTAAGATGATTAGAGAACCAGCAGTCGCCGGCCAATTCTATCCATCTTCGCCAGAGGAATTAAAATCGATGATTCAGGGAATGGTCGATGAAAAAGCCATCAAAGAAGAGGTCATCGGGTATTATGCGCCGCATGCCGGTTACGTTTACTCAGGTCATGTGGTGGGGGCAACTGTCTCGCGAGTCAAATTTACGGATACGGTCGTGATTCTGGGTCCCAGCCATACCGGGATAGGCGCCGCTTTCAGCATTATGACGGAAGGTTTATGGCGCACACCTCTGGGTGATGTAGAGATTGACACCGCACTGGCTAAAGCCATTCTTACCAATTCCAGCTACCTCAGAGAAGACCATGTCGCACATCTTCAGGAACATTCTATCGAGGTGCAATTGCCCTTCATTCAATATTTCAAACCGGACATCAAATTCGTGCCGATTCTTCTGTCGCATGCCAATGCTTCCGTGTACCGGAGCATCGGAAAAGCAATCGCTAAAGCTATCAAGGATTCCGGTAAAGAGGTGATGATAGTGGCTTCCGGCGATATGAATCATTACGAGTCACAGAAAATAACGAATACCAAAGATAAGCAGGCAATCGGGTCCATTCTGAAACTGGAAGTCGACGAGTTATTAGACCGTGTGCGTGAGTTCAAAATTTCGATGTGCGGCTATGGCACTGCCGCCTGTCTGATTTATGCCGCTAAGGAAATTGGCCACGTCAATGCTGAATTGGTCAAATACCAGACCAGCGGTGACACCACCGGCGATTTTTCCAGCGTGGTTGGTTATGCGGGCATTCTGCTCAAAGCGGTCAAAGAATCGCCTCAGGTCAAACTGGCGCGGGAGACGATAGAAAGTTATGTGAGAGGCAGCGGAATTCCTCACGCTAAAGACGTGCCGCCGGAAATGCAGGGTAAAGCCGGGGTATTTGTTTCTTTACATAAGGGGGATGAATTACGCGGGTGTATCGGTACCATCGAACCGGCAGAAGATAGCATTGCGGCGGAAATTATTAATAATGCCATCAGCGCTGCCACCAGAGACCCACGCTTCTTTCCGGTGACGGCGGATGAGCTTCCCCAACTGGACTACAGTGTCGATGTCCTGACTGACCCGGAACCGATAAGCAGTGAAAAGGAATTAGACCCGAAAAAATACGGAGCGATTGTTGAATCAGGTTGGCGGCGCGGGTTATTGTTACCTGATTTGGAAGGGGTAGATACTGTAAAGAAACAGCTTGAAATCTGCCGGATGAAAGCCGGTATTGACCCCAACGAACCGGTAAAACTCTACCGTTTTGAAGTGAAGAGGTATAAATAATAGTATTACAGGATAGGGGTGCTCGTCTGGATTCCGTAACAAGTACGGAATGGCAGTTGTTTTTAAGAGGAGGTAAAAATGTTCAGAGATTTGGTGATGAAATGCAGGAGTTACCGACGTTTCTATCAGGATGTTCCCATAGACAAGGGGACACTAATAGAGTTGATTGACCTTGCCAGAAACTCTGCTTCCGGTAGTAACCGTCAACCCCTGAAATATATCCTTTCCTGCTCAAAAGAAAACAATGCCCTTATTTTCCCCTGCCTGCGCTGGGCGGCGGCATTGAAGGACTGGTCGGGTCCGGTCGAAGGAGAGCATCCTTCAGGCTATATCATAATAATGGGTGATAAGGAAATCAGCACTAATTTCGGTTTAGACCCGGGAATTGCGGCGCAGACAATCCTTCTTGGCGCAGTTGAAAAAGGTTTGGGTGGTTGTATGTTAGCCAGTGTGGAAAAGGAGAAGCTCCGCCAGCTTTTTAATATTGCTGCCCGATATGAAATACTGCTGGTAATTGCCCTGGGCAAACCTAAAGAAAAAGTGGTGCTGGATGTGATGGGACCTGCCGACCCCTTTGTTTACTGGCGGGATAAAGAGAATGTCCACCATGTGCCCAAGCGCAGACTGGACGACATTATCATTGCCCAATTATAAAGGTCGATAATAGTGTGAATCCCGATTACATCGGGATTCACACTCTCTTTGTCATTGCGTGCTTGTTTACAGAATCCAGCATAAATGCTATTCTGGATTCCAGCCTTCACTGGAATGACAAGGGGGGGGACTGCTTCGTCCCGACCGTATCGGGGTGAAGCAATGGTATAGTGGAGAAAACACTTAGATGCCTCATAAAGTAAATTGCCTCATTTGCGGCACAGAACTCAAATATGAGAATGATTACCGTCCGATGGAGTGTGCCCTTTGCGGACAGACATTCGAATCGAATGTTGCCTGTGAAAAGGGACATTTTGTTTGCGATGCCTGTCACAGCCTGCCGGGGGGAGATTTCATCGTCCGATTCTGCATTGCCAGCAATTCTAAAAACCCGATAGAGCAGGCAATAATACTTATGAAAGACCCGCGCCTGGCGATGCACGGACCGGAGCACCATGTTCTGGTGCCGGCAGTGTTGCTATCGGCTTATTATAATGTTACCGGAGAAACCGATAAAAAAGAGGCTAAAATCAAGCTCGCGCAGAGACGCGCCAGCCTTGTACCCGGCGGTTTTTGCGGCTATCAGGGCGATTGTGGTGCGGCGGTGGGAGTGGGCATTTTTATCAGCATACTTACCGGCTCTACGCCTTTATCTACCAAAGAATGGCGACTGAGCAATTTAGGAACAGCTCATAGTCTGCTTGCCATTGCGGAAAAAGGTGGACCCCGATGCTGTAAAAGGAACACCTTTCTCGCCATTCTGGAGGCAACTAAGTTTGTAAAAGAACAGTTTAATGTAACACTCTCTACCAGCAATGACGTAAAATGTGTTTTCAGCCCTCTGAACAAAGAATGTATTAAAGAGAAGTGTTCGTTTCACTTAAATGACAGAGATGTCAACTGATTCCAGGTGAATTAAATGGATATGTTTGAGAAGCAGTTTGAAGAACTGAAGAAGAAAGAAGCGCCGCTGGCGGCGAGGATGCGTCCTGCCACGCTGAAAGAGTTTGTCGGGCAGGAGCATGTGGTTGGGGAAAGTCGCGTGCTCAGAAGAGCGATTGAATCCGGACAACTCCCCTCAATGGTCCTCTGGGGACCGCCGGGTAGCGGCAAGACCACGCTGGCTTTTATCATTGCCAATACCACCGCTTCTCATTTCAGTTCCGTCAGTGCCGTTACAGCGGGTGTAGCCGACCTGCGCCGTATTATCGAGGAAGCGAAGGAGCGCAGAAAGCTGTACCAGCAGAAAACTATCCTTTTCATCGATGAAATCCACCGCTTCAATAAATCTCAGCAGGATGCTGTCCTGCCTTTCGTGGAAGACGGCACCATCACTCTGATTGGAGCTACCACGGAAAATCCGTCTTTTGAAGTAATTTCACCTCTGTTATCCCGCGCCCGCGTCTTCACACTGAAACCCCTGACGGAAGATGAACTCATCATTATTATTCGTAGAGCCTTACAGGATAAGGAGAGGGGTCTGGGCAATATAAATACCGAGATTGAAGATTCTGCCCTCAAACAGTTAATCACTGTGGCGAATAACGATGCCCGCACTGCCCTCAACGCTCTTGAGTTGGCAGTGATGACGACTAAACCTGATGCGGATGGTCTGCGTCATATCACCTTGCCTATCATTGAGGATGCGTTGCAGCATCGGGCGATGGTGTATGACAAAGCGGGAGAACAACACTACGATTTGATTTCAGCGCTGCATAAGTCTTTACGTGATTCCGACCCCGATGGTACCCTTTACTGGTTGGCAAGAATGCTGGAAGCCGGTGAAGACCCTTTGTTTATTGCCCGCCGACTTATCCGCGCTGCCTCAGAGGATATCGGTATGGCTGACCCTCAGGCGCTGGTGGTGGCGATGTCTGCACAACAGGCTGTCCACTTCATCGGTGTACCGGAGGGCAATCTGGCGCTGGCAGAAGCGGCAGTCTATCTGGCGACCGCGCCCAAGAGCAATTCTCTCTATGCCGCTTACTCCCGCATTCAGAATGAGGTGAAGCACGGCAAGAACGAGCCGGTGCCGCTCCACCTGCGTAATGCCGTGACCAAATTGATGAAAGATATCGGCTACGGCAAAGATTACAAGTACGCGCACAATTTCCCCGGACATGTCGTTGACCAGCAACATCTGCCCGACTCTTTGAAGAATAAGCGGTTTTACTTCCCCGGCGAATTAGGCTATGAAAAGCAGGTAACCGATCGGCTTCAGGCGTGGCGCGCGATCAAGAAAGCCAATACTCCCGATAAGAAGGAAAAGCGGGATTGACTGCTAGACATGTCACCTTTCCCTGTGGCGGTGTTCAACTTGAGGGAGTTTTACATTTGCCTGAGGGCACAGGGCGATTTCCGGCGGTAGTCATTTGCCACCCGCATCCTCTTTACGGCGGTGATATGGATAATAATGTGGTCGTCGCCATCTGCTCCGCTCTCGTTAAAAGTGCCATCGTCTGTTTAAGGTTCAATTTTCGTGGAGCAGGGGATAGCGGCGGTAGTTTTGGTGGGGGAGTGGGAGAACAGGATGATGTTAAAGCGGCGCTGGATTTTCTGGCAAACTCACCGCAGATTGACAGCATGAGAATAGGACTGGCTGGATATTCATTCGGGGGCTCGGTAGTTTTGCCGGTAGCTCTTATGGACAGCCGCGTCAAGCAGTTAGCATTAATATCGCCTGCATTGAAGGAAGCAGGTTGGGCGCAACTTAAAGACTATGTTCTACCCAAGCTTATTTT
>JAQTPO010000191.1 GCA_028712845.1 Dehalococcoidales bacterium
TCGTTTTGAATTGTCCACTCCTTCGCTGAATGAAATCTTCATTAAAGTTGCCGGCGGCGAGCATGAATAAAACACTGCTTTTAATTAAACATGAATTAGCAATCACGGTAAGAAGAAAGGCTTTTATTATTCTTACCCTAGCCTTTCCGTTAGTGGCTCTTCTTGGGATATTGACGGCTCAGGTAATTCCTGGCACGGTAACTCCAAGCACAAAGGTAGAAAAGGTCGGCTATGTCGATGAAATCGGTATTTTTACTGATAGCCTGACAAAAAATAATATAGAACTTGTCCCATTTGTTAACGAAGATGCGGCAAAAAGTGCTTTGATAAATAACGATATCAAGGAATACTTTGTCATTACCCCGGATTACATGATGACGGCGCTAATTCAGCGATACACTTTGAAGAGTGAAATTGAACCAAGTGGAACGATAAAAGCTGTAATCAGCGAGTTTCTGTTGAACAATCTTCTGAAAGGAAACAGCGCAGACATAATCGATCGGGTCCAATCGCCAATGAATATAGCCAGCATAACCTTGACCAGCACCGGGGAAATTGCCCCGCGACAGGGCGGCTTTACAGCGCTTATTCTCCCCTATGTTTTTAGTATTTTATTGATGATTTCCATCTTTTTCTCGTCAGGCTACCTGCTTCAGGGTCTTGTGGAAGAAAAAGAAAACCGTGTGATGGAAATTCTATTATCCTCCGTCTCTTCGGGACAATTACTCCTTGGTAAGATTATCGGACTCGGCGCCGTCGGACTGGTACAGATTATCATCTGGCTAATTTCCGCAAATTTCTTATTGCGGATGGCCTCTTCGAGTTTTGGAAACGTCATCGGAGCACTGCAGGTAACACCCGATTTCTGGATATTAGGGATAATTTATTTCGTCCTTGGTTATCTGCTTGTAGCAATTATTAATTCGGTAATTGGTGCTGTCACTTCTACAGCGCGTGAAAGCCAACAGTTGACACCACTGATCGTAATTCCAATTATGATCCCGCTATATTTCATGGGTCTGATTATGGCATATCCTGATAGCGTTGTCGTGAAGATACTTACATTCATCCCGTTAACAGCGCCCATTACGGTGATTGCCCGTTTAGGGCTTTCAGAAATTCCGGTATGGGAACTGGCAGTCAGTATATTAATACTTGTACTGACCATCATCGGGTGCTTTATACTGGCGACCAAGCTCTTCAGGACCTATCTGCTGATGTACGGCAAGAGGCCTGATATGAAAGAAATTATCCGCAGTTTTAAAAACGCCTGACACCAGTCGTACGAGTAGAACAAGCGTCCCGCCTGTTCCTTATCTTGCTAGGCATACCCTTTTTTCAAAGCTCTAAGCGCTACGGTTTTATTGCCTGCGCCTTAATACTGAAAATCACCTGCTCGGTTTTCTGGGCTTCTTTTAATTCCTCTGCATTGACCGCCTTGACGCTCTTGAAACCGGCATCTTTAACCATTTTCAGGTATTCATCCTTCTTTGAAGCGCCGGCAACACAACCGATATATGCCTCCGCCGATTCTTTGAGTGAGGCTGGCAATTCTTTCAGTAATACGATATCAGAGACCATCAGCCTGCCGCCGGACTTGAGGACACGGTAAGCTTCCTTAAAAACTGCCGGCTTATCCGGGGAAAGGTTGATGACGCAATTGGAAATAATGACATCAACGGAATTATCATCTACCGGCAGGCTTTCAATATCGCCGAGTCTGAACTCGACATTTTTATAGCCGCCTTTTTTAGCGTTTTCACGCGCTGTTTCCAGCATTTCAGGAGTCATATCAACCCCGATTACTCTGCCGGTCTTCCCCACCCTGTTCGCCGATAGAAAAGCATCGAAGCCTGCCCCCGAACCCAGGTCCAATACAACCTCGCCCTTCTTCAGAGAAGCCAGCGCCACCGGGTTACCGCATCCCAACCCCAGATTCGCCCCTTCAGGGACGGAGCGCAGGTCATCCGGACTATAACCATTTCCCAGGCTGATGACATCAGCCTCGTCTGTCTCTCAACAGGACGATTTTGTCGGTTCACTACACCCGCAAGTCCCCTTTACCCTTTCGGCATAGCCTTCTCTGACTATTTTTTTAATCTCTTCTGCTTTCATTTTCTACTCCTGTATGTGTATCAAAATATTTCTTTTGCCATAGGACCAAGCACACCCTTTGCCATTCCGGAAAGCTCCTCGGCTTTGATGAGGGAAAGACAGCAGATTTTGCCGTCCTTTTCCCACGCAATGAGAGCCAGTTTATCGCCGGCGTGAATGCCTGCTTTTTCTCTTACGTCTTTTGGCAATACCATTTGCCCTCTCTCATCAATGGTCACAATCGCATCCACCTTACAGCAGGCTTCTCCGCAATCACCAGGCGCGCAACAAGTCTCTTTGGACTTAACTTTATTCTTCATCTCAGCGACCTTTTGTCATTCTGACTAATCAGAAATTTCAGAACTACCTGAATAATAGCATATAAAATTAAGGGGTGTCAAGAGAATTGGGTTACTCTCTAACACCCCTTATATTTCCTGTGAAACCGCCCTATTGAATTAAAACCTAGAACGCTTCCCGGTATATCTTGGCGATGGCGTTCGCATCAAGCGGGGTCGGGTGCGTTGACAACCACGGCGATGACTTAATAGCAAGCTCTGCAATTTCCTGCGCTTGTTCCAGCTTGCACCCCAGAGCGCCTAACCGTAACCTCATCCCGACACTTTCGAAAAATTCCTCTGTGGCTTTAAGTCCATCTTCTTTGCCGAAGACATTTCTGCCGAGCGATTTGAACCGGCTCTCTCTTACCTGATAGAAAGACCGCATCCATGCAGGGAGTAAAGCCGCCAGTCCGTCTCCATGCGTAACATCGTAGTAGCCGCTCAACGCATGTTCAATACCGTGACAGGTCATCGAACCGCCGCCGCTACCGAGCCTTGCCAGTTGCGACATCGCAATCGTGCTTGCCCAGGAAAGTTCGGTGCGGGCTTCCAGGTCATCGAGATGCGCCATCACCCGCGGCATATACTTCACCACCATTTTCATGCACGTTTCGCGGATGCCGTCTGTCAGAGGGGTCGGGGTGCCGTCGGTAACGTAATTTTCCACCAGGTGGGCATAGGTATCTATAGCACCGGCTTTGGTCTGATGCAGAGGC
>JAQTPO010000048.1 GCA_028712845.1 Dehalococcoidales bacterium
CAGCAAAGAGTATCAGACGCAGGATAGCAGCGGTAGTTTCCTGAATAAAATTATCCGTTTCTTTGGCGGCGGCAGGAATGATATGGCGGAAAAAGGTGGTTTGATTTTCCCTGCAGCCGCTCCGGTAACAACGACTGCTACTACCCCAAGTGCTACTGGCGGACTGGCAGAAGTGCAGAGAGTCCGGCAGTTCTTCCCGGAAACATGGCTCTGGTTCGATGTCACCACCGATGCCAGCGGTAAAATCATCAAAAAGGTGACGGTACCGGATTCCATCACTACATGGATGTTACGTGCTGTGGCGGTCTCTAAAGACAAGGGTTTAGGGGTAGCGGAAAACAGCCTCAAGGTCTTCCAGCCTTTCTTCCTGACCATCGACCTGCCGTATTCGGCAATCAGAGGCGAGGAATTCCCGGTACGGGTGGCAGTTTACAACTATCTGGACACGACCCAGAGCGTGCAGGTGGACATCGAAAAAAGCGACTGGTTTGAACTGATTGGCCCGGCAACCGAGACGATTGAGATTGGCGCTAATGACATCGGCAGCGCTGAATTCATGATAAGACCCGCTAAAATAGGTATCAATGAGGTTAAAATTTCAGCGCGCAGTTCCCAGGCGGCGGATGCCGTTATCAAGACAATTATCATCGAGCCTGAGGGTGTTGCGCGGGAGATTGTGGATAATCTGGCGCTTTCCGCTGGTGTCACCAAGACAATCGACACTTCCATTCCTGAGCTTGTGGTCAGTGATTCCGGCAGGGCTTACATTGCGGTTACGTCCAGTTTCTTAACCCAGACCATCGATGGACTTGATGCTTTGCTACAGATGCCTTTCGGTTGCGGGGAGCAAAATATGATTGTCTTCGCCCCGGATGTTTACATAACTAAATACCTGCGGGACAGCGGCCAGCTCAAGCCGGAGATTATGGCAAAAGCCGAAAAACTGATGATTACAGGCTACCAGCGGGAGCTGACATATCGCCGCACCGACGGCTCATTCTCCGCCTTCGGAATGAATGACCAGTCGGGGATCCTCTGGTTGACTGCCTTTGTGCTCAAGTGCTTCTCACAGGCAAAGGATATTATATACATCGATGACAGTGTTTTAAGTAGCGCAACCGATTGGATTACGTCACACCAAAACAGCGATGGTTCATTTGATGCGGTTGGTTTCGTGCATCATCAGGAAATGCTTGGCGGGCTGAAGGGCAAGGATGCTCTGACAGCTTATACGACGATTGCCCTGATGGAAGCCGGTGAAAAGACAAGCAGCGGCAAGGCGGTTGCCTATCTGGAAGGGAAATTGAGTGAAATGACCGACCCGTATGCCGTGGCGATTACTACCTATGCGCTGGAGCTGGCAAAGAGTTCCAAAGCAAACGATGCTTACAATAAGCTGATGTCGCTGGCAAAAGAGGACGAGAATGGCCTGTACTGGGGCAGTGACATCGTTGAGCCTGAACCGATAACCAAGGAAGGTCGTATGATGCCCATATTCCGACCTGACATTAATCGGAGCGCCGGCATCGAGACTACCGCCTATGCCACAATGGCTCTAGTCAAGCATGGCGATGCCATCAATGCCTCCAGAGCTTCCAAGTGGCTGGTCTCCAAACGGAACGCCTACGGCGGCTATGGCTCCACACAGGACACGGTGGTCACGCTTCAGGCATTGACAGAATATGCCACTAACGCCCGTTCCGACGCCGACCTGACGGTGACGCTGAAGGGTGCGGGCATCGATAAACAATTGAAAATCAACCAGACCAACTTCGATGTTTTGCAGATGGTAGAGGTGCCGGTCAACGCTCAGATTGAAATGACGGTTGCAGGCAAGGGCGACGCCATCGGGCAGGTGGTCAGAAGATTCAATGAACCGGCGGCGGATACCGCGCCGGCGGCACAAATGCTGAAGATTGACGTGAAGTACGATACCACCGAAGTCGAGGTCAACGATCTGGTAAAAGTATCCGTCAATCTCGCATTCAACCCGCTGCCGGAACTGAAGATTTCCGAAGCCGGGATGATTGTGCTGGATGTTTCCATACCTACCGGTTTTGAAGCAGTAACGGATTCCATTGTCGCTATCACGCAGAAAATGCCGAACATAAAGAGATACGATATTGCCGGACGAAAGGTGATTTTCTACGTGGAGAATATGAAACCCGGCGAGAGCATTACCTTCGATTTTCAGGTCAAGGCGCTCTATCCGGTGAAAGCCAAAGGTGTTACCTCAACTGCCTATTCCTACTATAAACCTGACATCAAAGGTGAAAGTCTTGGCGAGGCAGTAACGGTAAAGTAAAAACAACTTAAATATCATGCCTATTGCGAAATTGCGAAGCACCAGAAGTCATTCGAAGAAGGATGCGAAAATCCGTAATTACTTTGGATTCCTGCCTTCGCAGGAATGACACTGCGGCGTCAGATTGCCACGCTTCGCCAGCAGTGGTAATATTTGGTTAATCCTGATAAATGGATAACGAAAAGATATTATGAAAAAAGAGAAGAAAAGATTAACCATAATCTTTAGTTTATTGGTCATCCTGCTAGTAGCAACCAGTGGCTGTCAACCGACACAGACCATTGAAATTACTACTACCACCGGTACACCCCCAACCACCGTCGTATTAGCAGCGGATGATGTCATAATAACTCCAGGCGGTTACGCCTACCGTGCGAACGTACATGAACAGGGTGTCAATAACCCCTTTATACCAGTTCAAATAGCTGTGGTGTCGCTAATTGGAGATGATGACATCCAGTTGAATTATCGGAAAATAATTGAGACAAAAGCCGGTGAAACAAGAAATAACATCCTGTGGCTGTATGGTGCGGATATATCTGGAAAACAGGGCATGACGGTGATGTTCACCCCTGAAAATCTACCATCAGGTGTTGAAGCTGAACAAGCGCAAACTACGGTCAGTCCTATGACCAAGGCAGTGATGAGTATTAACATTTTTCCTCAAGTAAAGCAAGGGGATTACACATTTAATATCCGTATCGAAATCGACGGCAAGGACTACGGTCAAGTTCCGTGTACCATAAAAGTAATTGATTAATTATTCAAGATTGCGGAATATTCTGTTATTTAATAGAAAATAACTATGATGTGCCTGCTTGTCCAGAAATTTTACTTTGGAGCAATCTCCTCTTTACCTATGATATTACCTTGCTCCGGCTCGATTTGGTATCGGAAGTTACGTTTTTGTTTACTAAAGAGTCCTTTTTTCCATTCGACTGTACCTTCAACTTCCCAAAACTGCTGAGTAGCAGCATTAGATAACCAGGATTTACGAAAATAAACATTTTTTAGTTTGTCACCATACTGAGCTTCCATTTGCCTCCTGACAACCCCTTCAGCACCAGAACCGTCAGCTATTTTCTTTTGTATCATTTTTATCTCCTCGTCTTCCTCTACATCGTAGTCATATTATGTTAATGATTTGTAGAAATGTCAAGATGATTGAACACAATAAGTGCCCTTTGGTAAAAGCCTTCCCTCAACTATGTTACAATTTACCTTAATAACATGATTGATGACCATCTCAAAGATTCCTACGGTTTCTATAAAGTAATCACCGGTAATGAAGGTTCCGGCAGATGCTGGTGGTGCGGCGCTGATTTCCCGGATACTCATGCCCGCCGGTATTGTTCACGGAAGTGCCGGGGAAATTACCAGAATAATTTCTACTGGACATGGGCATCAAATGCTGCTCTCAGGCGTGACGGCTACCGGTGTCAGGAATGTGGTGTGAGGGGCAAGCGAAGACTGCAGGTGCATCATCTCGTGCCTCTCAAGGGCTCAAACCGCATCATCAGTGTTCTTAACAAGCCTGAAAACCTCATCGTCCTGTGTAAAAAGTGCCATCGGAAAAGACACCAGACTGTGTAGGTTATCATTCCAGTGCAGGCAGGATTCTATATAAATCATTTCTTCAGATACTGGCTTCCGCTGGTATGGAAAGCGCCCTAGACTTCTCTCCCTCTTTCACGTTAAAATGTAGCCATTGGGAGTTGAGATGACCGAGAAAGAATTACGACTCACGGAAACGGTGCGTGGCGCAGGTTGAGCTTGTAAAATTGGGCCAGGGGACCTGGCTAAAGCGCTGAAAGACTTACCGTTAATTTCCCACCCTAATCTCGTAATGGGTATCGAGCGGGCGGAGGATGCCGGCGTGTATAAACTTACGGAAAAACTCGCCATTATCCAGACGCTCGACTTCTTCACGCCTATTGTCGATGATCCTTATGACTTCGGGCAGATTGCGGTGGCAAATTCTTTGAGTGATGTCTATGCAAAGGGCGGCAAGCCGCTCACGGCAATGAACATCGTCTGCTTCCCTATCAAGAAGATGGACATTACTATTTTGCGGGAAATTTTGAGGGGTGGACTAGACAAAATGCGCGAAGCGGGGGTGGTACTCCTGGGAGGGCACAGTGTCGATGACGAGGAATTAAAATACGGATTGTCTGTCACCGGTGCTATTCACCCGAAAAAAGTGGTGATGAACAACGGGGCAAAACCCGGCGATAAACTGATTTTAACCAAGAAGTTGGGCACAGGCATTATCAGCACGGCTATCAAAGCAGGTGATGTCAAAAAAACTACCATCAAGAAAGTCACGCAGTCAATGGCGACTCTAAATAAAATAGCCTCAGAAACAATGATGTCAGTGGGTGTTCATGCCTGTACGGACATTACCGGTTTCGGTTTGCTGGGACACGCCGCCGAGATGCTGGAAGAGACGAACAATGGGATGGTGATTTATTCATCTGCTATCCCGTTTTTCTCTGAAGCCAGAACACTCGCCGAAAGCGGCATTTTGCCCGGCGGCTTGCACCGCAATCGTGATTTCTGTAAGAGTACGGTTGAGTTCGGTCAGGATGTGCCGGAATATCTGGCAGATATCCTCTTCGACCCGCAGACTTCAGGCGGTTTACTCATTGCCGTGTCAAAAACAAAGGCATCCCGCTTACTTAAAGCAATGCATGATGCCGGAGTGTCGGCTGCTGCTATTGTCGGCGAAGTAGTGAGTGAATACAAGGGTAAAATAATTGTAAGGTAGAATATTCCAGACTCTGATTCCCATTAGGCGGTTTTGTCAGCCTGAATGTAATGAAGAATAGCGTTTCTTATAAGTACTAGATGCATTCGCTTCCTTCGATTTCACTCAGGACAAGTCGCTCAGCATGACATCCTCGGACAGAAATGAATGACAGTGTTAAGGAAGGACTCATGGCGAAATTAATTCAGGACATTACTACCAATCTCAAAATCATAAGCGCACGTCCTCCAATCGCCGGGTATGAAGATTTTATTTGCCCCTATTTGTTTATCGGCGAGAAAAAAGCGCTGGTAGATATCGGACCCAAAGCGGCAATTCCCGGTTTACTGAATGCCCTGTCTCAGGACGGCATCAGTCCGGCTGAAATCGATTACATCATCCTGACTCATATCCATATCGACCATGCGGGCGGCACCGGGATGGCGGTAAAAGAGATGAAAAACGCCCGCATCCTGATGCACAGTCGCGGGGTTAAACACATGGTTGACCCTGCGGTGCTATGGCAAGCCAGCCAGGATACTCTCGGCGAGGCGGCACGCAATTACGGTAGCTATAGCCCCGTCCCTGAAGACCGTATTATTGTGGCGGAAGATGGGATGAAGCTAGACCTGGGGAAAGGACTGGTATTGGAAATTTATCTCACACCCGGTCACGCGTCTCACCATTTTAGTGTTTTTGACAGGAAGGACGGCGTTTTGCTGGCAGGCGATTCGGCGGGGATTTATACCAACGGCTTTCTCAGATTGACAACTCCACCGCCATTCCGTCTGCAGGAATATCTGGCTTCGCTGGACAGGATGATTGCACTACAACCTGCTAAACTCGGCTACGCTCATGCCGGCTGTTATGATAATGCGGTCACAAGGTTGCAGGCAATCAGGACGCAGGCGATTCTCTGGCATGAGATTGCCCAGCAGGGAGCTAAAGAGGGTAAGACTGCGGATGAGGTAATTCGACTAATCAAGGAGAAAGATAAGACAATCGGTCTTTTCGATAAGCTGGATAAAGATACGTACCGGAGAGAATCTCTACTGCTTAATGCTACTATTCAGGGCTTGATGACCGCAAAGCCGTAATAAATAATCTGCATCCTCTGGCATAACGAACTGTGTGGTGTATCTAACGCTTTGTTATTACGCTCGATAACCATACCGACGAAAGTGTCGGGATACATATGCAGCCGTCTTAACTGGATTCAGGCTTCCGCCAGAATGGAGCGAGGTTGGCGTAGAAATCACTCACTAGCTCTCTATGCCCTCACGTGCAGTAGTGCCTTTCTGGAAGTAGTGTTTGACTTCCACCATTTCTGTTGTCAGGTCGGCGGCTTCAATCAATTCTTGCGGTGCATATCTACCGGTAAAAATCAGCTCCACGCCATCCGGCTTAGAAGTAATCAATTCCAGCATTTCATCAAGCGTGACCAGATGGAAGAAGTGAGCGGTGATGATTTCATCGAGGACAATGATGTCATATTTGCGTGAGAGCATGACGGCTCTGGTTTTTGACAGGCCGTCTTTTGCCATCCTTACGTCTTCAGCAGCGGGAGTACTTTTAACCTGAGTGAAAGTTTTCTTCCCATGCTGTTCGATGGTGATGTAACCGGGCACCATTTTGGCGGCATCAAGCTCGCTGTAATGCTGCCCTTTCATAAACTGTCCGATGTATGTCTTCAACCCGCATCCCATTGCGCGGAAAGCCAGTCCGAGGGCGGCGGTGGTTTTGCCCTTGCCGTTGCCGGTGTAAACCTGAACGTATCCTTTCCCGAGCGGGCTTTTCTTTCTGGCGGTCATAAAAATATCCTATCGCTTATTATGTGTATCAATCAAAGTGTATTTGATATGCTCTGCATTGAGTCGCTGAAGTAGAGCCGGCGATTCGCTGCTACTGCAGACAATGACGAATGACAGCCCTGAACGAACTGCTTCGATGGCGGCATGAGTTACCCCATAGAGGTAGTCCGGCTCAATATCAATCTTCCGCAAAGCAACGATGGCTTCAATCCCGATGGCGCCAATCAGACTACCTTCCGCCAGTGTTTTTTTCATCTTATTGAGATTGGAGCTTTTTGAACCGCCTCTCTGAATATCCGGCACTTCTAATACGGTTATTTGCCCGATATCCAGTTCCACGATGCCTTCAATATCTGTAATCCCTGCATCTTCGCCTTTGTCGGCATTGCCAGTCGTAATACCGCTGGCGCCTTTCCCGTGATAAGCTGAAGCGTAGAGAAGTCCAGCTTTCATTACCAGTCCGACCCTTTGTCCTTTCTTCAGGTCAAGAGCGGCAATCGCCGACCATGTGGTTATATTGGTCAGGACTCTTTCGGCGGAGTTAGAGTATTGCTGAAGTTCCCGCAATGACTTGAGCATCCAGTTGACGCCCTCTTTGGTGATGCGGTATCTGGAGCGTCCATCCGAGGTTATCCAGTCGTCTTTTTCCAGCTTGCTTATATAGTCCGAGACCGCCTGTGAAGTAACGCCGATTTTCAGGGCGATGTCTTTTTGTTGAATACTGGGTTGATTCGCCGCTATTTCCAGAAGGATTTGGAATTTCGTGGCAAGGTTCTTATTGCGTAATACCTGTGTCATACGAATCTCCTGTTGGGTCTGTCTTTCTGTGAAATTTGCCGGTTTCCATAGTTTACTGCATCTTCAGAGTTATTTCTACCTCTTTGGTAATGGACAGGTTTCAAAACTGCCTGTCCCGAGTGGTCAGAATAAAAACTTGCCCCTCGGCTACATCTCATTGGAATTCTACCAGAAACCTGTTGACAAATCAAGTAAACTGGTATAAAATCAACTTCACTAGAGTTATTAGGCTCGTATTTTGTGAAAGGAGTTGCTTTCTCATGTTCAAAAAGGTAATCACGATGATTTTGACACTCTGTATGGTTGCGGTGATAATCGCTGGTTGTAAAACTAATGTGGAGAATGAACCATCAGGTGCAATTCAACTGAAATACGCTACAGGTTTTAAAATTAAGGAAGTCGGTGGACAATGTCAGATAGTCACCGATGCTGAGAACCAATCGTTCATTCTGTTACCCAAAGGTAAAAAAGCGCCTGTTCTGGTAACGCCCGGGGATAAGGCATCGGAAAGCTATGCGAATTTGCCGCAAATCAATACACCGGTGGAAAGAGTCGTCATCCTCTCCGTGACTTTCGGGGCGTTAATGCGGCCGCTCGGCGTTATCGATACGGTGGTAGGCAGCGGCACATTAGAAGACGAACTATATATAGATGAAATGAAGCAGGGATATGCCAGCGGCAATATCAAATACGTTGGCGGGGGCGGTATGGGAGCGCCGGATTTCGAGGCGATTCAAGCCCTTGACCCGGATGTGGTTTTTCTTTCTACAGGTTATCCTGATGCCGTAAAGTATTACGAACAATTGAAAGGGATGGGCATTACGGTAGTGGTGTGTAATGACTTTCTGGAAAGCCATCCGCTTGCCCGTTTGGAGTGGATGAAATTTATTGCCGCTTTTTATGATAAAGAGCAACCGGCGGATACTTATTTCGATGGTGTTGAAAAGAAAATCGATGATATAAAGATGCAGGCGATGTTATCATCTCGACTTGCTTCGGTTCTCTGGGCGAGCATTTTTATGGGTAACTGCTATGTTTCCGGCGGTGATTCCTATGTCGCTAAAATGATTGAGCTGGCGGGAGGCAATTACGTCTTCAAATATCTTGCCGGCAATGGTGCCAGCAGTATCGCCCTGGAGGAACTTTATGCCCGCGGCCAAAACTGCAACGAGTTCATTTATGCTTCTACACCGCCTTATATCAATTCAATCAAAGAGATTGTGGATGGTAGCCCGGTGCTGGCAGATTTGCCGGTAATTGAAGCTGGTGAGGTTTACTGTTTCCAGCCATGGTTCTACCAGATTTCAGATAAACCGGATGAAATTGTGCAGGATTTAGCCTATATCTTCCACCCCAGTCGTTTTCCAGACTATCAATTGAAACACTTCATGCTTTTACCTGTAAAGTAATTGCATTGTCATTCCAGCGGAGGCTGGAATCTAGAATATTAATAACTGGATTCCGTATCAAGGAGATTCCTCCTGTCAAGTACGGAATGACATCCGTGTGAAGATTGCTTCGCCCTCGATTATATCGGGGCTCGCAATAGTAACTAAATAAGAAAGAGTCACGTCGGTAATGAACAAAAGAATAACAGAGTCTGAAAACAATGAGACCGGCGGCTTTCTTGCCCGCCGGTGGAAACGGTTTGTTCTGGTGATGACACTTTTTACACTCGGCGTGTTTCTTTTTCTGGTATTGAATGTGGCGCTGGGTTCGGTCAATATCCCGCTTTCAGATACCGTTAGAATCATCTTCGGCGGGCATAGTTATCAGTCAGCCTTCGATTCTATAGTCATGAATATCAGGCTGCCGCGCGCACTCGGGGCTTTATTAAGCGGTTCGGCACTGGCAGTTGCCGGTCTTCTCCTGCAGGTTTTCTTCCGTAATCCCATCGTTGACCCGTTTATCCTCGGTGTCTCCTCCGGGGCGACTCTTATGGTTGCCATCGCGATGTTAGGGACTTATCTATTGGGAGCGACCGTCGTCAGTTCGCTTACGTTAAGCCTGGCATCTTTTATCGGAGCGGTACTGGTGATGCTGGTGGCGCTATCGGTTGCCGGCAAGGTCAGGAACATTATTACACTGCTGGTGATTGGCTTGATGACCGGGTATATTACTGGCGCTCTGAGCAGTTTTCTCATTGCCTTTGCACAGTCTGAAAATATCCACCGTTTCGTTATCTGGACAATGGGGAGCTTCTCAGGTTTTCGCTGGGAGCATGTACAGTGGCTGGCTATCGGCAGTGTGCCTTTAATGGCAGGCAGTTATTTGATGTCCAAGCAGTTGAATGCTTTTCTGCTGGGGGAAAACTACGCACGCAGTATGGGTGTTAATGTAAAAGTTTTCCGCTACCTGGTTATTTTTTTGTCCTGCGCGCTGGCGGCAATCGTTACCGCTTTTGCCGGACCGGTAGCTTTCATCGGGCTGGCAGTGCCGCATCTCACGCGGTTATCACTGGGCACTTCGGATAGCCGGGTACTGATTCCGGCGTCGATTCTTGGCGGCGCAATGTTAATCAGTATGTGCGACCTGCTGTCCAGGATGCTCTTTGCGCCGGTGGAATTGCCTGTGAGTGCCACCACGGCAATCTTCGGTGCGCCGATGGTCATTTTCTTCCTGGTCAAAGGAAAAACGACGTTATGATGCTCAATACCAAAAATCTGAAGGTTGGCTATGGCAAGAAGACGGTAGTCGCTGGCATTAATATCGAAGCGATGAAAGGGCAGTTTATCTGCCTGCTCGGACCCAATGGTTCCGGCAAGTCAACCATCCTGAAAACCATCGTCCGCATGCTTGTGCCTTTAGGCGGCGAGGTCTATCTGAACGAACGGAATATTTCCGGTCTGAGCAATCTGGAAATGGCGAAAACGACCGCAGTCGTGCTGACCGAGACAATCACGCCGGGATTGATGACTGCGTATGACGTGGTGATGCTGGGCAGGCATCCCTATACCGGTTTTACGGGGAAGCCTACCGGAGAAGATAGCCGGAAGGTTCTGGATGTGCTGCAGATGGTGAATGCCGCTGACCTTGCCCAGAGGTATTTTAGCGAACTCAGTGACGGCGAGAAACAGAAGACAATGCTTGCCCGCGCCCTGGCTCAGGAGCCGCAGTTGATTGTCCTCGATGAGCCGACCTCTCATCTGGATGCTAGGCATCGGATTGAAGTGATGCTTATTTTGAGACAGCTGACGCAGAAAAAAGAAGTTACAGTAATCGCCTCACTGCACGATATCGACCTGGTGATGAAAGTGTGTGATATTGCCATTCTCATCAAGGATGAGCATATCCTTGCCTGCGGCGTGCCGGAGGATGTTCTGTCAGAAACTGCCGTGGCTCAGCTTTATGATATGGATAAAGCGGCTTTCAGCAGTTATCTGGGGGGTGTGGAACTGCGCGGGAACGGGCATGGTCCGGTCTATGTGGTAGCCGGTGGTGGCAGCGGTGCCCGTTTGTACCGCTCGCTGGTGAAACACGGGTTTAATATCATCACGGGCGTGCTCCCTGAGAATGACCTGGATTATTATATTGCCAGGGCAGTTGGTGCTAATGTGGTGTCTGAAAAACCCTATAATGAAATTTCACCGGATGCTTACGCACAGGCGCAATCACTGATGAGTAAAAACATAGTGGTAATTGACGCTGGTTTTCCGATTGGCTCTGCCAATAAACGTAACATCGATTTGGTGGGAAATGCCCTTGAAAGCGGGCACGTCACTTATACCTTACGTAAAGAAGATGAAGCGGCGAAGATTTACGGTGATACTGCTGCCGCACGATTTGTTTATTGTGAGAGTCTATCTCAACTATTAGAAGCGATTCTCAGAACAGAGAATTCAATTAAACAGACTCACTTGACATAAAGTATCTGAAAGTACGTATAATGTGCTTGCGGGAATGTCTTAAAAGCGCTTTCTCTGACTCCATGTTTGTGCTATTATTCCCGTGTAACTAACGGTAAAATTCTCTCTCAGCAGGTGACAAATGGCAGATTTGAATGAACAGCAGAAAACTGACTATTTCCATCGCGGGTTTACCGCCGTTGACGGTTTATGGTTTATGAAAATCGAAGAACATTTCGGCTTCGATAAGGCGCTGGAAATAGATAATGAAGTCTGGAAAGTCTTACCCAAAATCCAGGCACGTAAAATGAAGGAATTGAAAAAAGTCGGCACCGGCATCGATGCGTTGATGGAGTGTTTTCCGGCAAGGCTTTTATTGGAAGGCTTTACCTTTAAGATAGAGAAGGATGAAAAAGCAAAAGCTTTCCGGTTAGTTATCGATTCCTGTCCCTGGCACAAAGTTATGGTCAAGTCCGGCAGGCAGCATCTTTCTGCAAAGGTTGGGAATGTCATCTGCCCGTCGGATTATTCCGGATGGGCAAGTGAGTTTGGCTGCAAATTTCAGCTGGACGAGCAAAACCGTATTTGCAACGGCTCCAAATTGTGCATCCTGCATTTTAGCCAGTAAAATTACTATTTTATTCTCGAAAGGGGGTGGCAATGATTTCCTTCAGCCCCAGTGAAGACCAGCAAATGATTGTCAATATGGTCAGGCAATTCGCGACCGATGAAATGCGTAAAATCTCCCGCCAGTGTGATGAAAGCGGTGAGATTCCGTCAGGCATTATCGACAAAGCCTGGGGGATGGGTTTCATCTCCGGCATTATCCCGGAGAAATACGGAGGCGGGGGAGAAGAGCGTTCCTTAGTCACGAGTGCTCTGCTTGCTGAGGAAATGGCATGGGGAGACCTTTCGATGGCAATGCATATGCTTTGCCCCTCATTATTCACCGTACCGCTTTTGACAATGGGTACAGAACAGCAAAAACAGAAGTATCTGCCGGCGTTTTGCGGTAAGAAATTCAAAGTAGCCACCGCCGCACTGATTGAGCCGCGTTTCAGGTTTGACCCGAATTCACTGTCTGCTACGGCTCAACGAAAAGGCAGCGATTATGTATTGAATGGTATTAAGTGCTTTGTGCCGCTTGCCGCCGATGCCGAATTTATCCTCATCTACACGAAAGACGGTGGGGAAGTGCAGGGTTTTATT
>JAQTPO010000049.1 GCA_028712845.1 Dehalococcoidales bacterium
CATTGCTTCCAGTGCCTGATGTGCCTGAAGGAGGACAACCGCCGCCGGTGCTTCGTACGTCTCACGGGATTTGATGCCCACCAAGCGGTTCTCGATGTGGTCGATCCGCCCGATGCCGTGCAATCCAGCCAACTCGTTCATTTTTTGAATCAGGCTGACGCCGTCCATTTCCTGTCCGTCAAGGCTGACCGGGATGCCTTTTTCGAAGCTAATCTCGACATAAGCCGGTTTGTCCGGAGCTTTGTCCGGCGATTTTGTCCATGTCCAGACATCTTCCGGTGGTTCTACCCACGGGTCTTCCAGAATACCGCACTCAGCGCTCTTGCCCCACAGACATTCATCAATTGAGTAAGGGCTTTTGCGGGTAACAGGAATAGGGATTTTGTATTTGGCGGCATAGGCGATTGTCTGTTCACGGGTCATGCCCCATTCACGCGCCGGCGCAATTATTTTAAGTTGCGGCGCCAGGGCATGCACACCGACATCGAATCTTACCTGGTCGTTACCTTTACCGGTACTGCCGTGTGCTACCGTCGTTGCGCCTTCTGCCAGCGCCGTATCTACCAGCAGTTTCGCCATTAAGGGCCGGGTTAGAGCCGTTGCCAGCGGGTATTGACCTTCATATAGAGCGTTAGCTTGCAGCGCCGGGAAGATAAAATACTTGACGAACATGTCTCTGGCATCGATAACGATGGCTTTGATGGCGCCTACTTTAAGCGCTTTGACACGGGCGGCTTCAAAATCCTTGGAATTACCCACATCGATTGTCAGGGTAATAACGTCCATCCCATACTTTTCTTTTATCCACCGGATGGCAACCGATGTATCCACACCGCCGCTATAAGCTAGAACTACCTTTTCTGTCATATCGATTCTCCCCTTTGTTATTCCGTGTTTGACACGGAATCTATAATTACTAATGGATTCCCGTCTTCGCGGGAATGACAATGCTGTTTGTTCATTCTACTATATTTTCAGGTTAGAAAACACTTTGTCAAAAATACCCAGTGCCTCATCGATTTCCTGCTTGTTAATGGTGAGCGCCGGCATAATGCGGATAGCATTGGGTTTAACGTTATTCACCATCATACCGTTTTCAACACAGGCTGCCATTACAGATTGCGAGATGTCTTTGTTGAACTCTACCGCTGCCAGTAAACCGCGTCCGCGAGTGTCGGTGATGAAGGGATATTTACTCTGGAGTTTCTTCAAACCGTCGAGTAAATACTCGCCGACTTTCTTTGAATTATCAACGATGTTGTTATTAATGATATATTCCATAACGGCTAGCGAAGTAGCGCATATCAGGACATTACTGCCGAAAGTGGAACCATGGTCACCCGGCACAAAAACGGAGCATTTTTCTTTGGCTAAGAAAGCTCCAATGGGTATGCCTCCACCTAACCCTTTCGCTAAGGTCATTATATCAGGTTCGATGCCGAACTGTTGGTATCCGAACATGGTGCCCAGCCTGCCGATGCCGGTCTGAATTTCGTCCAGAATCAGCAAAATGCCTTTTTCATCGCACCACTGACGTACTGTTTTCAGATACTCTTCGGCGGGGATATTAACGCCGCCTTCGCCCTGCACCGGTTCCAGTATAATAGCGCAGGTGTCTTTGGTAGTGGCGGCTTTGATGGCGTCTATGTTGTTGAAAGGCACGTTTTTAAAACCTGCCGGCAGCGGTTGATAGGCGTCCTGGTAATGCGGCTGACCGGTGGCAGCGGTCATTGCCAGCGTCCGGCCGTGAAATGAATTCAGCGTTGTGATTACTTCATAAGCGCCGTCGAGTTTGATTTTCCCGTAACGGCGTGCCAGTTTAATGGCGCCCTCGTTAGCTTCGGCACCGCTGTTGCAGAAAAACACACGATTCAGACAGCTGATTTTTACCAGCAGTTCTGCCAGTTGTAGTTGTGGTTGATTACAAGATTGAGGTCCGCACTGGATGAGTATTTTGGATTGTTTGGTGAGGGCTTTTATCATTACCGGATGGCTGTGTCCCAGACTGCATACTGCCCACCCGCCGACTAAATCCAGATACTTTCGGCCGTTCTCGCCCCAGATATAGGAACCCTTCCCCTTGACGGGGAGGATTGACCAGCGGACGGTATTAGTGAATAAGTATTTTTTCTCCAGTTCTTGCCAGTTTGACATTTGATTATCCCTCTATTTAAAGTTTTCGGTACACAAAATTTATTAATCTGGATTCCGTGTCATCGCACGGAATAACAATTGAAGGCTTCAAAAATATTAGCATAGATAGTGAACGGAAACAAATGAGGATAGCTTTGGCTCAGCGTCATCTAGCGCGGATAGTCGTGCCGACAATATCCTTATCGATGGCGTTGATTAGAGCGTGCGGTTGTCTGCCATCGACGATGCAGGTAATTGTCTTGTTGGCGGCGGCAGTCAGGCAGGCATTGAGTTTGGGAATCATCCCGCCGGAGGCTGTGCCGGAGTCTATCAATTCTTTTACTTCAGCGGTATGTATAATTGATAGCAGCTTGCCGTTTTTATCGAGGACGCCTGCTACATCGGTCAAAAAGATGAGTTTTTCCGCTCCCAGCGCGGCGGCGATTTCTCCAGCCAGCGGGTCGCCGTTTATGTTCAACATCAAAGGCGCGTCCGCCGGTCGGTCAAAAGCGTAATAACTGACAGATGCAATCACCGGAATGAACCCGCCTTTTAAGAGAGCTTCCAGCACTGCGGTGTCCACTTTGACGGTCGTGCCGACATAGCCCAGTTCCGGTTTGGAAATGCGACTCTGCACCAGAGCGCCATCGACGCCGCTGATGCCGACTGCCCGCCCGCCGAGTGAGTTGATGGTGGCGACAATCTGCTTGTTTGCCAGCCCGCCGAGCACGGCGGTAGCAATTTCTAGTGTTGGTTTATCCGTGACACGTTCACCGCACACAAAATGAGTTTCTGCGCCCTGTTTCTTGAGCCACTCGGTGACCATATTGCCGCCGCCGTGGATGACCACGAGTGTTTTGCCTTGTTTCTGGAGCGCAACAAGGTCTTCCAGAATGGGGTCATGCTTCCCGAAGGTGGCGCCGCCTATTTTAATTACAATTGGTTTATTCATTTACTATATGCTCCAAACGTCATTGCGAGCACTTCGTTCCTCAGTGTAAACTCCACGAAGCAATCTCCATGGGAGTCCCCCCCCTCACTGAGATTGCCACGTCCTTCTGTTGAAGGACTCGCAATGACAGATACCCCTAAGTCGTGTACTCTGCGTTTATTTTCACATACTGCTCCGTCAGGTCGCAGCCCCAGGCAGTCGCTTCCGCCGTGCCTAAATTCAGAGCCACTGTAATAGGCACTTCTTTTTGTTTTAGTACCTTGACGGCTTTCGCTTTATCGAAGGGCACCGGCGCGCCTTTTCTAAGCACCGGTATTACGCCCATATAAACATCCAGCTTCGATTCTTCCACCTGTGCGCCGCTTCTTCCCAGAGCCGCTGTCACCCTGCCCCAGTTCGGGTCGTTGCCGTAAACGGCTGCTTTCACCAGATTGGAGCTTACAATCGTCCGTGCCGCCAACCGGGCTTCAACGAGATTAGCCGCACCCTTAACATTAACTTCAATCAGCTTGGTTGCCCCTTCGCCGTCGCTGGCGATGGCTTTTGCCAGATAGGTACAGACCTGATTCAGCGCCTGCTGGAAAACGCCCGCAAGTGGACTTTTAGCGGTAATCGGTTCATTTTTAGCCAACCCGTTCGACATGATAAGCAGGGTATCGCTGGGGCTGGTATCACCGTCAACCGAAAGCATATTGAAAGACACTGCCGCCGCATCACGCAGAGCTTTTTTCAGAAAAGCGGGTGATACGCCGGCATCCGTCGTCAGAAATGCCAGCATGGTCGCTATGTCCGGGTGAATCATTCCGGAGCCTTTGGCAACGCCGCCGATGGTGAAGGTAGTCGCGCCGCTCTTGACGGTAACGGCGACTTCTTTCGGGATGGTATCGGTGGTCATAATGGAGCGTTCAAAATCGTGCCCGCCCTCAGTGGTGGGTTTAAGCTGTTTCATTCCTTTTCGGATGGCGTCCATCGGGAGTTGTATGCCGATGACGCCGGTATTGGCAATCAGTACCTCATCGGGCTTGGCACCGATGGCTTCGGCGGCGAGTGTAGCCATCTCGATGGCATTGACAAACCCCTGTTCGCCGGTGCTGGCATTGGCACAGCCGCTGCTCGCCACGACGGCACTGGCTTTGCCTTTCTGCGCCCGCTGCTGGCACAGGACTACGGACGGCGACTTGATTTTATTGGTGGTGAACAAGCCTGCCACGTCGCAGAGTTCTTTGGAGCACAGTATGCCCAGGTCAAGCCTTTTGATGCCTTTTTGCTTGATATCGGCAAAGACGGCACCGGCAGAAAAACCTTTTGATGAAGTTACCGTGCCGTCAGCTATAAAGTCAATCTTATCCATAATCGTAAATTATAGCACATCAGGCACGAATGAGGCAAAATATCCTTCTCAATCTCCCTTTAAAAAAACGGGGGTTGTCATTGCTCCATTAGCAGTATCAAGAGAAGTCACCTTTCTTGCCTTCATCTCGTCAAATGCTATAATCTATCTGTGTGGAGAAGGACTTCGAGGTTATCGACCACACGGCGGATATTGGTATCACTGCTTACGGCAATGATATGAAGCAGGCTTTTGCTAATGCGGCGTGTGGGTTATTCAGCCTCATCACCGAGCTTGATACAGTGAATGGGAAAGAGCGCCGTGAAATTGAGGTAACCGCACCCGACCGTGAGGCATTGCTGGTCAACTGGCTCAATGAATTAATTTATCTCTTCGAGACAAGGCAAATGCTGTTTAATCGGTTCGAACTCACCACTCTCACCGATACCGGACTTAAAGCTGCAGGCTTTGGTGAGAGTTTTGACGCTAGCAGGCATCATCTGAAAAGAGAGGTCAAAGCCACGACTTACCATATGCTCAAAGTTGAGCAGAGTGAAGGCGGCTGGAGAGCACAGGTAATATTTGATATCTAGGGGAATACAACATGTCGGTGCCGTGGGAAGGGGTACTCAATAAAATAGATGACTACCGATGGGAGATTCCCACCGGCTATAAGACCGGTATGAGAGTCCCCGGTCTCATCTATTCCAGTGAAGCTCTGCTGAGTCACATCTGGGAAGAAAATGCCTTCGAGCAGGTGGCAAATGTGGCTTTCCTGCCGGGCATTGTGGGGTGTTCGCTGGCAATGCCGGATATTCACTGGGGTTACGGCTTCCCCATCGGTGGAGTAGCGGCAACCAGACTGGATGACGGCGTGGTTTCTCCCGGCGGTGTCGGTTTTGATATCAACTGCGGTGTCCGCGTGATGCGCACTAACCTGACGGAAGCCGAAGTCAGACCCCAGATCGATAGCATCACCACCGCTATTTACCATAATGTACCATCAGGTTTAGGCACAAAGGGTAAGTTACGCGTTAGTGACAAAGAACTGACCGAGGTGATGGTCAAAGGCAGTAAATGGGCGGTAGAGAGAGGCTTTGGGGATGCGGCTGATGTGAAAGCAACTGAGGAATCAGGTTCTATCAAAGGCGCCGACCCTGACAAAGTAAGCCAGCGCGCCAGGGAAAGGGGTGTGCCGCAATTAGGTACTCTGGGTAGCGGCAACCATTTCTTAGAAATTCAGCGGGTGGATGAAATCTACGACCGCGATACTGCTGATGTGATGGGCATACAGGGTATCGGGCAGGTGCTGGTGATGATACACAGCGGCTCTCGCGGTTTTGGGCACCAGGTCTGTACTGATTATCTGGCAACGATGGGGCAGGCGGTCAGGAAATACGGCATAAATTTACCCGACCGGCAACTTGCCTGTGCGCCGGTGAAATCCCCCGAAGGGCAGGCTTATCTGGCGGCAATGGCTTGTGCCGCCAACTATGCGTGGACAAACCGGCAGTGTATGACTCACTGGGTCAGGGAGTCATTGATGAAAGTCCTGGGTAAAAGCCCGAGGGATATTGGTCTGGAGCAAATCTGGGACGTGGCGCACAATATTGCCAAGATTGAAGAGCATATCATAGATGGCAGGAATATAAGACTCTGTGTTCATCGAAAAGGCGCCACGCGGGCTTTTCCGGCAGGCCATCCCGACTTACCCGATATGTACCAGAAAATAGGTCAGCCGGTGCTGATTCCCGGCGACATGGGACGTTATTCTTACATTGCCGTGGGCACGGAAACCGCCATGAAAGAGACCTTCGGCTCTACCTGTCACGGCGCCGGTCGATTACAGAGTCGTAGCGCTGCAAAGAAAGGCGTCCGCGGCATCGATGTTATACAAGCGCTGGCGGCAAAAGGCATCACGGTGAAAACAGCAAGTATCAGCGAGTTGCCTGAAGAGGCTTCTTCAGCTTACAAAGACGTAAATGAGGTGGTTGAAGTGACACAACGGGCAGGTATTTCGCGTAAAATCGTTAGAGCCACGCCAATCGGCGTGATTAAAGGGTAGAAGATTAGTTACAATATGATATACGGCATCGGATTCGAACTATCAAGTTAAGGAGCAAAATGGATTACAGTGAAAATATTCTCCAAACAATCGGCAATACGCCTCTCGTCAGGATAAATAAGCTCAATTCCAAGAAGAACACTACTATTTATGCGAAAGTGGAAGGCTTTAATCCGAGCGGAAGCATCAAGGACCGGATTGCATTGAGCATGATTCAACAAGCTGAAATAGAAGGTAAATTAAAAAAAGGGAAAACGATTATCGAGGCGACGTCCGGGAATACCGGCGTAGCCCTGGCAATGATTGGCGTATTGAAAGGATATGAAGTTGAAATTGTTATGAGTAATGCCGTATCTGTTGAAAGAAGACAAATGATTAAAGCATTTGGCGCTAAAGTGACCCTGACGGAAGGTAAACTGGGTACAGATGGAGCTATTAGAAAAGCTCGAGAACTGGTTAAAGAAGACCCGGCGAAGTATTTCATGCCGGACCAGTTTTCCAACGAAAACAATACAATCGCACATTACAAGACGACAGGGGAAGAGATATGGAAGCAGACAAAAGGTAAGATAGACTATTTTGTCTCGGCTCTGGGCACATCTGGCACGATTATGGGGGTAAGCAGGGTGTTAAAAGAACATAACCCTCAAATAAAGACAGTTTGTGCGCATCCTGTTAAAGGGCATTATATCCAGGGATTAAAGAATATGGAAGAGGCAATCGTCCCATCGATATACGACCCTTCACAGATTGACATAACCATCATGGTCGAGACAGAAGCGGCGTATGAAATGACCAGGCAAATTGTATCCAAAGAGGGGATTTTCGTTGGGATGAGCAGCGGCGCCGCAATGTATGCGGCTGTTGAAACTGCCAAGAAAATTGAAACCGGAATAATCGTGGTGATATTCCCGGATAGGGGAGAGAAATATTTAACCACGAAATTATTCAAAGAATAAAGAGACGGTGGTTATATACCCGGGTACAGTCTCCGTAAGGAAGAAGAACTATTTGACTTACAATTTTTCTTCGTAACTGCACTTGGTGCAAACTCGGTAAAGTACCGTCACAAATGTTTGTGGCGCCGGACCGGCATTTTCTTTTCTGACTACAGTGCGCCAAGCGTTTTTTCCACACACCGGACATTTCATTATCTCAGAACTCCTCTTTACCTGAATATAGCAGTCAGGTATGCGGTACTATTAATCCCTATATTCATCATATACTTTTTTACCTTGGCGATTTTGGTTATCTCGTTTTGTATAAAGTGCCGCAGTAAGGTCATCCGGAACAAAATCACGTGATTGATGGGGGCACTACCCCATTTTTACGTTATCCCAATCAATGTTTTTTGACGGTTAAAAACAAAAGGCGCGAGTAGCAGGACGGCACAAACCGTAATGTAAATTATAGCGTTGGTACTCAATCATACCTCTTGGACTATTTACCTTTGTTATACCAAAAGAGAAGTGAGTAGAGTTATATACCCCAAAAGCGTTTTCCTGGTGTGGTCTTTCTTGTAAGTCCGGCAGTTTGCCTTCGATGTAAAATTGAATCGCTTCATCGACATTTTCTCGGACGTGGCATCAGCACTCCTCAATACTCGCTAGTGTAGTGTTTCTATAATCTCTTTACAATTATTCGTAGCTAAATCAATGTAAAAACGAAATAATGTCAAAGCGAACAAATGAGAATACCTGTATCCCATGTTTCTTAACTGCAGGGTTACCTTACCAAGGAGTCATTTCATAATTGAGGGATTTTGAAAAGGGAAAATCTTGTGGTATATTGTAGAAAATACTTGGGTATGGGCTTCTGGAATAAAGAGGTAGAGTTTTGGCTATGAGACAAAAAACCGGACTTTTGCACTTACCGAGTCTAATCGTAGCCTTGATACTTGACATCCGCTGTCATAACTGCGGTTTTCAGACTGCCAGCTTGCTTTTTGAAAGTTGTTCTCGTTGTGGCTATCCGTCACCACCTAAGTTTAAATGCCCAAACTGCGGTTTGCATACAGCACGTGCTAAAAATGGATTGTGCCCGAAGTGCGGTTCTCCGGTCGCGGAGGTACATGCTCAACCTTCAGCAAATGATACTCCGCTGGAAACAGAGGAAATCAAAGCGGTCGGACCGGTAGCTGAATCTCCTCCGGAACCGGCGCTTCCCGTAGAACCATTGCCTCAAATAGAAGCAGTGTCGCATGTAGTTCCTGAAGTAATCCCGAATCCGCCATTAAACCCGGCTCCTATACAAGTACCTGCAATTGACCTTAAGCCACCAGAAACTGTGGATAACCTGCCTGTAATCGAATTACCGCCGCCGCCACCCAAAACAATCCCTGTTTTGAGTGAAGAATTTTCTGTATCCATGGAGCAATTAGCCGAGATTTTCAAAAACGATAGTGCTAAAGCCGATGTAATTTACAAAGAGAAGATACTGCGTGTCAAAGGCACAGTGGAAAAAATATTTATCGAAGATACGGAAAATCCCTATATTGTTCTCGGTAGCTCCGACCCCGCTGTAGGGCAGAAGGTACAATGTGTTTTCGAGTCTAAATATCTACCGGCACTGCGCCGGATGACAACAGGACAAAAAATTACTGCGCTGGGAAAGTACAGTAGTTTTGATACAGACGTTCATTTGGTTGAATGTATGCCGGTGGGATAAAACCGTAATTCACTTGACATAAAGTCATGTATCATCCCGCTTTATAAAAAGGGGGTACTGGCAAAAGCCGGAGACTCCCTCTGAAAATACCTGTCTTAGAATCATAAAACCTCTCTGCAACAATATACCAATCAAATAGATGTTCGGGTATAATAAGGATATAACGCTATATATTAGTTCAAAGGAGACGGATGGACAGCAAAGTTTACTGGATTAGTTTTGATACCATGGAACGTTTTATGGTGGATGTTTTCAAGGGTGTCGGCGTGCCGGAAGCGGATGCTAAAGTCTGCGCGGAGGTATTGATTACTTCGGACAAGAGAGGTATCGATTCTCATGGCATCGGCCGCTTAAAGCCAATCTATTATGACCGCATCAAGGAAGGTATTCAGAATCCGGTCACCAATTTTGAGATTGTGCGGGAAGGGCTAACTACCGCGGTGATAGATGGTCACGATGGTATGGGGCATGTTATTGCCAGGAAATCCATGTCTATGGCGATAGAGAAAGCGAAAAGGTATGGCATGGGAATGGTTGCGGTGCGTAATTCCACTCATTACGGCATAGCAGGTTATTACACGATGATGGCAACCGATGCCGGTATGATCGGGCTCACCGGTACTAATGCCCGTCCCTCCATTGCACCGACTTTTGGTGTAGAAAACATGCTGGGTACCAATCCGCTGACCTTCGGCATACCGACTGACGAAGAGTTTCCTTTTGTGATTGATTGTGCCACTTCAATCACGCAGAGAGGTAAGATAGAACTCTATGACAGACTTGGGAAAAACCTACCGGAAGGCTGGGTCATCGGCGAAGACGGTAAACCCAAAACAGATTCCCATCAAGTGCTTATCGATCTGGTAAAAGGCACAGCTGCCTTAGCACCTTTAGGAGGCATCGGGGAAGAACTTGCCGGTTATAAGGGCTATGGCTACGCAACCGTCGTCGAAATCCTTTCTTCGGCATTACAGGGCGGTTCTTTCTTAAAGGGCTTACTAGGTTTCAGCCCTGATGGCAAACCTCAGCCTTACCACTTAGGACATTTCTTTATGGCTGTTAATGTCAGTGAATTCACAGACCTGAAAGCTTTTAAGAAAACCACCGGTGATATACTCAGAGCATTACGCGCTTCTAACAAAGCTCCGGGTGAAAAACGCATCTATACCGCCGGCGAGAAAGAATACCTTGCCTGGTTAGCGCGAAAGGATAAAGGTGTTCCGGTCAATGAACCGTTACAAAAGAATATCCGTCAATTAATTAAGGAACTTAATCTCAAAGGGTATGACTTCCCGTTTCTGCAGTAAATTAATTCACTCTTGCAGGATTATCCTCTCTAGAAAAATAAAAGCCCGTGAAATTCTGAATTTCACGGGCTTTTATATACGTAGAAATTGTAAACTTTTTATGCGGTGGTCAATGTCAGTGTCGGTTTCAGGTCGAGGTTAATGCTGGGTCCCATGCTCGTGGTCAGGTAGGCAGTGCGGATATAAACACCCTTAGCGCCGCTCGGTCTCGCTTTAACGATTGCTTCTACAATTGCCGATAGATTCCCTAACAGTTTTTCCGGTTCAAAACTGGCTTTGCCAACAACGAGGTGAATGATACCTGTCTTATCCAGCTTGAATTCCACACGCCCTTTACGTGCATCCTGTAATACTTTGGGCAGGTCATTGGCAGGAACTACGGTGCCTGATTTGGGATTAGGCATTAAGCCTTTTCTTCCCAATACCTTACCGAGTTTACCTACCTTGCTCATCATATCAGGGGTAGCGATAGCAACGTCAAACTCCGTCCACCCTTCTTCAATCTTCTTGACAAGTTCATCCGCCCCGACAAAATCGGCGCCGCCTGCTTCGGCGGCTCTTGCACCTTCGCCCTGTGCAAAGACCAGCACTCTGACCTGCTTTCCTAAGCCAAAAGGTAAGAGTGCAACGCCTCGTACCTGATGCGCGGCGTTACGCGGGTCAAGTCCCATCCGTAGATGAAGTTCTACCGTCTCATCGAATTTGGCTGTCGCCGTTTTCTTGATTGAGGCGATGGCTTCTTCCGGAGAATATTCTTTGGTTTTGTCCACTAGCTTTGCTGCTGCTTCGTATCTTTTTTTCATTTTTGTTCTATCTCTATTCCCATACTTCGGGCTGTACCCGCAACGATTCTTTCAGCGGCTTCAATGCTTCTGGCATTGAGGTCTTTTGACTTGAGTTTGGCGATTTCATTAAGTTTCTGCTTGGTAAGTACCCCTGCTTTGTCACGTCCGGCAGTACCGGAACCTTTCTCAAGGCTCAGCGCTTTCTTCAGTAAGTCTGTGGTGGGTGGTGTCTTAGTAACGAAAGTGAATGAGCGGTCTTCAAAAACAGTGATTTCTACCGGGATGATTGAGCCTGCCATAGAAGCAGTCCGTTCATTATATTCTTTGCAGAAACCCATAATATTGATGCCGTGCTGACCTAATGCCGGACCGACCGGGGGTGCCGGATTTGCTTTGCCAGCCGGAATCTGTAATTTAATTACGGCAATTATTTTTTTCGCCACGATTGTCTCCTATTTACAACTGTTAACTGACAGCTATTAGCTGAAAGCTGTTTAAAGTTTTTCCACCTGTAAGAAGTCTAACTCTACCGGTGTCTCCCGTCCGAAAAGCGAGAGCAACACCTTAACTTTACCTTTTTCCAGCCCGACTTCATCAACCACGCCGACAAAATCCGTGAAAGGACCATCGGTAACGCGGACACTCTGTCCTTCTTTGAAGCCGACCTTAATCTTGGGCGTCTCGGCTCTCATCTGTTTTAGAATCTTCTGTACTTCATCTTCCATCAGGGGAACCGCTTTGCCACCACTACCAACGAAGCCGGTTACAGCCGGGGTATTGCGCACGATATTCCAGCTTTTATCGGTCATCTTCATTTCCACGATAATGTAGCCGGGCAATATCTTCTTGGCAATGGTATGCTTCTGTCCACCCTTAATCTCTATTTCTTCCTCGGTAGGTATAATTACCTGGAAGATTTCATCGCCTGAATCCATGGATTTGATGCGCTGTTCCAGATTCTTTTTGACGCGCTCCTCATATCCTGAGTAGGTGTGAATTGCGTACCAGTTTTTTTCGCCTTCGCCCACAAATAACCTCGTTCAAAAATCAGCTTACAGGGAGTGACACCCCATTACCGTCAAGATGCTCTAGACACCCTGAACAGTGTTAATCAACCATTTGATTAGTTCACTAAATCCAAAGTCGATAACACCGAGTATTACACCAACCACAATAGACACTATCAGCACCAGACCCGATAGGTATAACAGGTCACGCCGGTTCAGCCACGTCACCTTCTTCAGTTCCGCAATAGTTTCACTGATATAGTTGACGATGGCATTCTTTGGTTTGGGCGCCGCAGTGGTCGGTTTTGTCGCTGGCATCCTTTCCCTCTCGAGTGCTATCTGACTTCACGGTGGATCTTCTGCCCACGACAGACCGGGCAAAACTTCTTCAGCTCCATACGTTGGGAGTCGCTTCGC
>JAQTPO010000050.1 GCA_028712845.1 Dehalococcoidales bacterium
TATACCCTTAAGCTTGTTAGAGAGACTTGTGACCCGGCTATCGCTGACCTTCAGCCCTGCCAGTACGCTTGCCTCGCTGCATTAGATACACTATTTAAAAAATTAGACCTGAATGTAAATGTTCAGAGGGACGGAGCAACGGCAGAACATAACTATTGCCAGTATACTATTACGCACTTTTAGAACGCTCTCCTAGAGATTTCCGCGGTAGTAAACCAAGAAACATAAGTCGTAGGTGAGGGGGAAATCAAATAGGTAATTATCTAATTAGAAGGCTAAAGCTGATTATTCCTTCTCTGCTATTGCCCCCTATAATAGCATCACCTGATTAATATGGTTTACAGTGCGGTAAGAGAAAAAAGAGGTACAGTTGTGAGTGAACAGGCACTTTCTGGTATTAAGGTCATCGAATATGCCGATTTTATATCTGGGCCATTTTGCACAAAGTTGATGGCTGACCTTGGCGCCGAAGTCATCAAGATAGAAAATTCACCTATCGGTGACTCTGCCCGACGAACTGAACCATTCCTCAATGATAATCCACATCCAGAGAAAAGCGGGTTATTTCTTTACCTTAACACTAATAAACGTAGCATAACATTGAATCTCAAGACGCAAAGAGGCGCCGAGATTTTCAAAGAATTAATAAAGACCGCGGATGTTCTAGTCGAGAATTGGGCTCCGTCAACTATGAATAAGCTAGGACTCGGATACGAGTCTTTGAACAAGCTCAACCATAAACTTATCATGACCTCCATAACGCCATTTGGTCAGACAGGTCCCTATTCCCATTTCAAGGGCGATGACCTCACCTGTTGGCATATGTCCGGACTGGCATATCATACGCCAATGGGTGGAGTGAATAATTTAGACACTGACCCGCCACTTAAACCAGGCGGCCGACAGAGTGATTTCATAGCTGGTTCCACAGCGGCGATAGCCACTATGTTTGCCTTTATTGCCTGTCAGGCAACTGGAGAAGGTCAGTATGTAGATATATCCCAGCAGGAATCAATAGCCTGTTTCCTCAGACAACAGATACCATATTACACTTATGACCCCACGGGAGTTTATCAAAAATGGTATGGGAATCGGAAATCTTGGTTGCGTGGGATAGGTTATCTGCCTTGTAAAAATGGCTATGTTGTCTGTGGGTGCAGGGAAGAGTATCAGTGGAGATCTTTCCTGACATTAGCAGTCGGGCAGGATTGGGAACAAGATGAGAGGTTCCGTGTATTGTTTATGAATGGCTTTGACCTTTATAAGTTCCTTGATGAATTTGGCTCAGTAAGGCCAATCGTTATTGAATGGACAATGAAGCACGATAAAGAGGAAATCACTGCGTTGGCGCAGGCAAAGGAGATACCTATCGTTCCTGCTAACTCAGTTGAAGACTTGTCAACCTCACCACAATTTGCCGAACGCGATTTCTTTGTGGAGATCGAACATCCCTGTGGTAGCGAATTGCGCTATCCCGGAGCCCCTTATAAATTATCACGCACCCCGTGGCAGATAGGTATGCCTGCACCTCTTATCGGACAACACAACAAGGAAATACTATGTGGAAGACTAGGCTATACCAGTCAAGACCTTGTAATGATGCGTGAGTCTGGAGTGATCTGATGCTAGTCGGAGGGAATTATTAAATGGGTAGGTTGCCGCTAGAAGGTATAAGGGTTTGTGATTTTACATGGGTGGTAGTTGGACCTAATACCACTCAAATGCTGGCAGTGATGGGTGCCGAGGTTATTAAAATTGAAAGCAATGTACATACGGATATCAATAGAAGGAATCCGCCTTATGGTGATGGTATAGCGGGTATTGAGAGAAGTGGCACTTATCACTCAAGGAATATGAGCAAGAAATCATGCACTCTAAATTTAACAAAACCACGAGCAATAGAGGTTGTCAAAGAGATTATTAAGAAAAGCGATGTGGTGGTAGAAAATTTCCGTGTCGGGGTGATGGAACATTTCGGTTTGGGTTACGATATCCTCAGTAAGCTAAAACCGGATCTGGTATTGGTATCAGCATCAGGTCTAGGCAAGACCGGGCCCTACAAGAATTTTGTCTGTTACAACGAGGAGGCTTATGCGTATGGCGGTCTGGGTTACATGACAGGCTATGAGCGGGGAGAACCCAGCATGATTTGCGGGGATTATGGTGACTATATAGCATCTAATATGACAACATTTGCTATACTTGCGGCTTTAGCGTATCGTTCCAAGACTGGTCAGGGTCAGATAATTGATGTCTCAATGGCTGAGACAGTAGCAAGCCATATCCCCGATGCTATTATGGACTATTCAATGAATCACAGAATATATGAGCGTATGGGGAATCATATCCAGGGAAAAGCTCCTCACAACTGTTACCGTTGCAAAGGTGAGGATAAATGGGTCGCCATTTCTATCAGCAATGATGATGAGTGGAGAGTATTCTGTAGAGTTATCGGCAAACCTAAATGGACCCAGGAAGAGAAGTTCGGTGATCAGTTCCATCGATGCCATAACCAAGAGGAACTGGACGCTCTTATTGGGACTTGGACTCGGGGCTACACACCACATGAAGTGATGCATTTGCTTCAGGATGCTGGTGTGACAGCAGGACCTTCACTCAGCATAAAGGAGTTTTTTACAGACCCTCACGTAAACGAACGCGGTCTTTTTATTGTACCTGACCATCCAGAAGTGGGGAAAAGAACTATGGAGGGCATGCCGTGGAAAATGAGCGCTAGTCAGCCTAAATTTGAACCAGCCCCACTTCTAGGACAGCATAATGATTATGTATTTCGTGAGTTGTTGGGAATGTCCGATGATGAAATTGCCGAACTAATTATCGACGAGGTTATCTGCTAGCGTAGCGAACCCACAGTTAGTATAAATATAAAAAGGAGGATGAAAGAGCATGGTTCTATCAATTAGTGAAGGTTATTACAGCCTCGCTAATAAGCGACCGACACCTGCCTATATTCACGTAGAGAAATGCTGGCCTGAGGTGGACAAATATTCACCATGCGAGGCAAAATGTCCGTTACACATGGATATTCCGAATTATATCATAGCTATTGCGATGGGTGATGCCTGAAAAGATTCGAGTTTATTATCCTTGTAACTTGCGCTGCCAGTCAGTCCACCTATCTCCTGAAATGATCCCCGGTCAACCATCTTATCAAGTCTTTCACGGGCGGTCAGTTTACCCCGTTTGTGTGACCGTTCAACGTTTTCTATTCCACCCATCTGAGCTGCAAACTCTTTACGTTTTTTTATTTCATCAATTTCCGGTTGCCAGACCATAAAAATCTCCTTTCCGAAACGCAACACCGTGCCTGTACAATGGGTGATCCTTCGCCTATTGTATGTTTCTCCATCAACAAAGATATTTCGTTTTATACAGTCCTAGAAGCCGATAAAAATGCACTCAGTGTTTATCTGTGTACGAAACGCGTCATTGGTCCACTGGCATTACTTCGGATGGGACCTTGTCTATTACATTGTTAGATAAACTATACCAGCATTGTCATACCTATTTTTTTTGCATCAGCTCGAAAATAGCTCCGCCAGTCTCACCCCCATCAAGATAAGCAAATTTGCCCGGGTCATGGACAAAGAGCTTAGCACCCTGTGCGGTGAGGCTGGCAACAACACCATCAACGTCATCTACGTACCAACCGATGTGATGCACTCCTTCACCCCATGTATCCAGAAATCGTGACTGGAAAATTCTACCTTCAGTACACTGTACTAGTTCGATTTGGAGAGGTCCGACATAGGTAAATGCCATTCTGATCTTCCACGGTCGTCCTTTGGCATCAACACCACCATTTTCACTATAGGTCCAGGGACCAAATCCATAAAGCTTGGACCATGACTGAATCACCTTGTCAATGTCTTTGACCGCCCAACTGACCTGTGCAATAGATGTTGGTTGTGCTCCCTTAGCTTTGTTTGCAGCAGCCATATACAATCCTCCTTAAAAATTAATTCGCTAGCTAAGAATCACAATTATTTACCAATCGTTAACCATAAAGTCATAATTACCTTTTCAGAGCTTTGTGAAATATTCAAATCCGAATAACTCACCTAACCTTCTGGTGTCTTGCTGGCTTTGCCGGCAAGGAAAGCAGGCGGACCAAGCAGTTGACCTCCATCTATTACGACTGTTTCCCCGGTTACGTATTTAGCTAAATCTGATGCCAGGAAAAGTACAACACTGGCAATTTCCTCTGGCTCCCCCAACCGGAGTAATGGCATTGATTGCCTTGCTTCTTCACCCACGCTTGGCTCTTTCCAAAGAGCCTCACTGAGTCGTGTTTTTATAACTCCCGGGGCGATGGCATTCACCCTTATGCCCCATTGTCCCCATTCTTTAGCCATTACCTGGGTTAGCATAACATAGGCTGCCTTGGTGACACAGTAGATGTTGAGTTCGCCTGCCCTAAAGGCCGCAACCGAGGCGGTATTTATCATGCAGCCGCCACCCTGCTGTTTCATAACTTTTGCCACTAGCTGTGCCAAGAAAAAAGGCCCACGCAAATTCACATTAAAGGTCGTGTCCCATGCCCATTCTTCAGCTTCCATCAAAGAACCGGAATATGGATTAGTGCCCGCATTATTGAACAGGATATCAATGCGACCGAACTTCTCAAGAACCTGTTTGACCAGGTTCTTTGAATCTTCAACCTTGGCAATATGAGCAGCTACTGCCATACTCCTTACACCTTTGGCTCTGACTTTTTCAGCAACTTTCTCCAAGTCAGGTAACTTTCGGCTGGCAACCACGACATCTGCCCCGGCATCCGCCAGTGCCAAAGCACTTGCTTCACCAATCCCACGACTGGCTCCGCTTACCAGAGCTACCTTCCCTTTTAAAGATATTTTAGACAAGTCCATTTCCCCTCTCCTCTTTTTATTCGTTAGCCGCCAAGCTGGCAATAAACTCAAACTCTGTTTGGTTGACATCATCCGATACTAATCCGTTCGTTAGTGATTAATAATAATCAACCTCATGTACGAATAACCCGACTACGTTGCAGCTGCACTCCGTATGTTAATGTTAGAAAACTGATTACCCTTTCATGATCTTATAGTTGATGTCCATCGGAGGCATCTTTGCCGCCGCCAGTGGTTTGTAGTCCTTCAAATCAGCTTGATGCGGCTCTTTCTCCCAACCGGGTATATGCGCGGTGCGCTTCGCTATGGCTTTGTAGAAGTCCCAATCTGCGTTCTGGTAGAACATCATTTTCTGCGCCGCCAGCGAACCTTCAGCCTGTATCTGGTGCGTCATATGTCTGCCACCCGTGATGTCATGCAGGAATCTGATGGCTTTCAAGCGGTCCTCCGTGGGTACACCAGCTTTACCTGCCGCATACTTTTCGATGTACGGGCGCTCTTCGGGATTGGCCCAATCACGGTAGGCAATGGGGTCGGCCGCGATGCCGCCGCAGATATCCTGGGCGCATTTGCACATCTCATGGAAATTATCCGCATACATGTACTTGGCAATATTGATATACATCCGGTTCGGGTTCATTAAATCAGATCCCTCTTCCTGTTGTGGGAACATACAAGCGGAAAGGGTCATCACTTTAAAGGCTTCGGTCACCTGAGCCATCCAGGCAAGTTTTTCACGGATGTGCTGGTACTTGTCAAGCCCGTTGTATTCCGCCATGAGCGCTGCAACACCGGTCAGGTTTTCCAGCATGGGCACCATACGACAGCAGGCGAAAAGCCTGTGGAACGTGGCGAAGAGGTAAGCGATATCACGGGAGAATTGCCATTCCTGGCAGAGGAATACCCTTTCCCATGGCACAAAGACATCATCGAATACAATCATGCATTCGCCGTCACCCACGCCATGATGTGACGCCATCGGCGCATCCCAGGTGGTTTCTTCCGTGGAAGGTCCCCTGATTTCAGGGTCGGCACTGATAAGAGTAATTCCTTTGACATTTAACGGTGTGGCGAAGGCAACAGCATAGTCTTTATCCGCTTCGCCGAATGTCCGGCTGGGGATCACGAAGATTTCATTCGCACCGGGAGTTGAACTGATGTGGTACTTACAGCCGCGGACAACGATGCCATCTTTCTTCTTATCGACGACACGGACGTAAAAGTCTTTGTGCTGCACCTGTTGTGACGGATGCAGCCCACGGTCACCTTTGATGTCTGTCTGGGCGGTGGTAAGACCGATGTCCGTTTTCTGGATATATTGACGGTAGTTTTCCACTCTTTCGACGTATTTTGTACCCAGAGCCTTGTCCACTCTACCTGCCAGGACACGGCAAGCCGCCAGACCATCGACACCCATACAATGCAGGCTGACCCCGCCGAAACGTGCACCTGCAATGTAGACTTCGCGCCTTCTTAGCATATCTTCTTTTGTTTTCGGTGCCGTCCAGAGGAAATGAATGTCTTCACCTTTTTCGTTTTTAGTGGTAAAAAGGGAACGCATGTCCGGATGGTTGGGCAGGACCCAGTCCATCGCCCCGACTTCAACGGTTCTTCTCAGGATTGGATGGGTGGTGACATCCTTTACTCTTTCACCCATGCTGTAGATTACCCTGCCATCCCTCAGACTTTCCAGATACTGCTCGACTGTTCTAATCATTGAGTTCTTCCCTCCATTTGTTTTATTTTGCTTCTTTTTGACATATTCACCTTCCAGAACCGTATAATCATAGGCTATTACCATACATCGGGCTTTGTCTTCACTAAACAACGATCCATTGACCGACCCGATGCCTGTAATCACCCCATCGGCCGGAGTCATGTTCATAAGGTCATTCATGGACCGACGTTGACGTTGAGCGGCAACCGCCAGAGCACCGTATTCGATAAAATTATCATCGCAAAGGTCTTTGATGTTTGCACGAACCATTCGCTGGCTTTTCGCTTGCCGCCGCGCCACTGCATCGGGACGTTGTTCGTCAAGACCCAAAGAATGTCTCTCTATCACCTCTTTAAGATCAGCGCGTAGCGGCTCCTGATCGATTTGTTTCTCCACTGGCTTAGCGCTCTTTCTTCCACTACATCTTTCAACTCAAAAACTTTCATGTGTGACGATTACCCCCGTTTTGGGGAATTAATATTTGAGATTTCTCGTTTTTCTCTAAAAGGCGGTCCTAAACTCCGGTAGGTCAGCTTCAGATGTGATGACTCCTTCTACTAGCAGGTCTGCAACTTCGTCATCAGAAAACCCAAGGAGTTCCTTGTAAACATACGCATTGTGTTGACCAAGGCAAGGACTGGTAAATTGGTGGTCGGGTGTCTTTGATAGGCTGAAAGGTGGGCCCTGGTGAGCATGTATACCCAATACCGGGTGGTCAAGGTAGCGCCAAAAGCCAAGGTGTTTTAGTTGCGGGTCTTCGTAGAGCTCTTTTAGTGTCTTCACTATACCAGCAGAGATGCCCCTTTCTTGCATTCGACTTACTATATCTGTTGGGGTTAAATTAAGTGTCAGCTCGCTGACTAGTCTATCGAGTTCCTCCTCATTTTTCTTTCTGCCGAGGAACGTGTCGAACCGAGTCTCTTTCGCCCATTGTGGATTGCCGAAAACATCACAGAACCCCCTCCACTCCTTGTCAGTAAACACAGCTACTGCACACCATCGGTCATTACCACGGCATGGATAGACACCATGAGGTACCGCATATGGATAATGATTCCCGTCGCGCTGCATTATCTTCTTGTTTGCTAAGTAGTCCATTACTGGTGGCGCAAAGAAATGAACACCGGCTTCAACCTGGGATTGATCTATGTAAAGCCCTTTTTCCGTCCTTCTTCGGTAGTCTAGGGCAGCCATGATAGAAGTCACTAAAAAAGGAGGGCTAATAAAATCGGTATGAGGCATTGAATTGGTCGCTGTTGGCTGATCAGGCCAACCGATCATATTAGTAATACCAGCTTGGGCAGTAGCCATTTGTCCATAGCCTGAGGTTCCAGAAATAGGTCCATATTGACCATATAAGGAAGAACTGGCGTAGATAATTTCTGGTTTTTCTTTTCTTATCGTTTCATAGTCCAAGCCTAATTTTTTCATTGTTCCCGGTGTGAAACTTTCAAGCACCACATCAGCCCATTTCATTAGTTTGATAGCAATCTCTTTGCCCTTAGGCTTTTCTATGTTAAGACTCATTCCGTATTTACTTGTATTATACAAAGAAAAAAGGCTGCTGCGGTCAATGCCGGGTATATTGTCTTTATAGGGCCCCCCGACTCTTTGGGTCTCAGGTCTGGTATGGCTCTCTACACGAACTACCGTAGCACCATAGTCAGCGAGATAACGCGCTGCTAACGGACCCACTATTGACCAGCTAAAGTCTGCTACCTTGATTCCTTCGAGGGCTTGTTTATGCTCTAAGCTGTGTTGGATTTTATAGTTCAGTGGTTGCGTTTTACGGTTCGCCAGATCTGCGGATATTTCTTCATTATGCTCGCCGATTAGGGGAGGTCGCCGCCTGTAAGTGATTGGGTTCTCTGTGAGTTTAAGAAACGGACCAGGGTAAGTTACACTCGTGTTAAGTTCAGGATGGGGTACCTTTACCCAGAAATCACGCGTTTGAAGTTGTGGATTTTCATAAACATCTCTGGCATCAGCAAATGGGGCAAGAAGGATGCGCCTTCTCAAAGCTTCCTCATACAGTTCCTTCTTCGTCTTAGTCAGCAGGAATTGATGAACCTCTCCCTCAATACGGTCGATAACGTCTTGCGTGATGGTGGTAGCATCATATCCCCATATCCAATCAAACTTTTTAAGCCAATCGGAAGCCATACCATTTTCACTCATGTATTTCACGAGATTAATGCTGGAGGTATGGTGTACGACACTAGCGCCTCCTTGTAGACCAATATAAACCTCGCCATCCTTGCAGTTATAGACGGCGTTCATGCCTGGTTCAGCATTGGGTAAACGAACTTGTCCTCCTGTTCTTGGAGCTCTTTCAATCTTTTGGAATTCCCACCAACGGGGCATGCTGTACAAAGCTAAGACTACGCATTGCTGAGCTGAGACTACTACATGCTGTCCTTCCCCTGTCGTTTCCCTGTACCAGTGAGCTATCATTGATGCCGCAGCAGCGTAGTTACCTGCGTGCTGAGAAGCTTGAGGATAAGTTACCGATACCGGCGGTCGGTCAGCTACACCGGTTGCACCCAAGAACCCACCCATTGCCCAGATAGTAAGATCAGATGCCTTATAACGGGAGTATGGGCCTCTCGATCCAAATGGAGTGATGGAAGTCACAATAAGACGGGGATTTATCTCCCTCAAAGCTTCATAGTTTAAGCCTAGTCCTTCCAAATACCCTGGTTCAAAGGATTCTATAACGAAATCCGAGCTTTTTACTAGCCTTCTAAACAATTCTTTGCCATTAGCTGTCTCAATATCTAAATTAAAGCTCCTCTTGTTAGTATTAAGGGCAAACCAAAACAGACTGTTTTGTGAGTCTGGCCTATTTTGATAGAAAGGGCCAATATTTCTACTAGGGCTACCTCCATGAGGTTCGATCTTGATCACATCAGCTCCCAGGTCACCCAGAACTTTTCCCGCTAATAAATATCCTCCTTCGGTAAGATCCAACACCCTGTATGGTTCTAAAAGGGATTGCGGCTCATGGACTATCATTGGTAACTTCACCTCCAAGTGTAAATAATATCCGAAAGGTTTGCACGTATAGTGGCTATCAAAAGCAACAAGGAGAACACTTGGCTAGCACCCCGACTCTAAGAATATCTTATTCGAAAAGAACTATCATTTACCTTTGTAAATTGGAGCCCTCTTTTCAGTGAAGGCTCTATTCGCCTCTTCTCTATCCTGTGTTGAGAAAAGCGTAAATACGCGAAATTTGTCTGTTTGATCAAGTTGCTGAAGTGACTGTTCCACTGCCTCACAGATACAGTCCTTCGTGAACCTGACAACTAATGGTGACCATTGCGCTATAAGTCTTGCAGTTTCTTCAGCGCTTCTCATAAGCTGTTCATGGGGGACCACCTTGCTGACCACGCCCATCGCTAATGCCTGCTGGGCATCAAAACTTTCACCCGTAAGTGTGTAGTACATAGCCTGCGTCTTGCCTGCTAGCGCAGCTAAACGGCGAGCCCCGCCACCAGCGGCATAAATACCCCAACGAACATGTTGCAGCCCGAACTGAGCCTTGTCAGAAGCGATGATGATGTCACAACATAAAGCTATTTCGAGCCCAGCTCCGTAGCAATAGCCATTGACTGCCGCGATGACGGGAATTTTTTGTCTTGGAAAGTAGTTGTTTGCGCCACTCTCTAGGTATTCTCCGACAGAGGCAGTGGAATGCACTTGAGGGTCAGCTATATCAGCCCCCGCAGAGAATGCAGTTGTGCCACTCCCCGTTAGAATAACGACACGAACGTCTTGGTCGTTTAGAATCGCTGTGAAGAGTGCATTGAGACGCCCCATGACTTCCATATTCACTGCGTTCCTCTTTTCTGGACGGTTGAGGGTAATATACGCCACCTTATCTTTTTTCTCATATAGCACTATGTCTCTCTGCATAACCACACCTCCTTCTATTATTACTTTTTAAAGTTATCCAACCATTTTAGTGAGAGTCGTTTGACATGACGCATTATCAATTCTACTTGCCTGTGGGAACTTCAGGATATAGTTGAGAGCCAGCTTTCATAAGGCGTTGCATATGGCGCATAGACGCAACCAACTTATTACTCTCCTTCTCGTAGAGTTGTGCATCATACCAATAATTGTTAGCAGTCAGCGAAATGGGACACTTTTCTTACCGAACACTTTAGCATAATCGGGCATTATGCGCAAACTCCCTGAGGCCTCGGTTGTAGTCTTTGCGATTATTAATTGTTTGTATTTGCACCTCCTTTCGGCGCTCCAGGATCTCCTCTCTCCTGCCATATAAGACATCGGCAGGCGTCACGTTGCCGAGTGCCTTGTGGTAACGATGGTAGTTGTAGTAGTCCACGAAGTCGGTGATAGCTCTCTCCAGCTGTCCGGGGAATTCATAGGGGATCTGGTTCACTTCCCGTTTGATGGTCCGATGGTAACGCTCCAACTTACCGTTGGTCTGGGGATGGTAGGGAGCCGCCAGAATGTGCCTGATACCTACCAGATGCAGATAGTCCTGAAAAGCCCATTTTACTTGACTTGAACCATGGTAACTAACAATTGCTGCACAGAGGGGATGAGCTGTTTCTTCGCAAATAGAAGTTCGGAATGTTCCCAAACTGGCTGGGGGAAGGCGGGGCACGTTTTCTTTCCAGTGATATAATTAAATAGGAGATTGGGTTATCTGTGCGCTCTTCTTTCCGAACATTTTCCATGAGACACATTAAATAAAAAGGATAGACTATAATGAAAATCGTCGTAGATAGCGGCATTGACCTGTGTATGACTCCCGAGCAGATGTCTGAGATGGGTATTCACCAAGTGCCTTTAAGTGTCACATTTAATGGTAAAACCTATCGCGAGGGATTGGACATCACCCGTGATGAATTCTACTCTATGATTAGCAAGAGTAACAATTTTCCTTTAACGTCACAACCGTCACCCGGGACAATAGCTGGGACATATAAAGCACTGGCAGCTGTAGATCCTGATATCTTATCCATACACATGTCTTCAGGCCTTAGTGGAACTTATCAAACTGCCATACTAGCTGCCAGTTTAGTACCTGAAGCAAGGGTTACCCATTTCGATACTAAAACCCTCTCAGTAGCCTCCGGTTGGCAAGTTATCGCCGCCGCTCGTGCTGTTAAACTCAACTGGAATACAGAGAAGATATTACCACTTATGAAATGTATCGGCGACGCAGTTGATAGTATCTTTACACTCCAAGAATTACGTTATTTGGTACACGGAGGTCGCGTCAGTCACCTTAAGGGCTTGATGGCTTCAATTTTCAATATCAAACCCATAATAGGCGTGGAAAAAGTAAAGGGTACATATGTCCAAATGGGTCAGGCCAAGAATTTTGAACAAGCTATTGAGGGACTAGCAGGCATAGTTTCGAAACGATGCGCATTAGGTTCGACAATACGCGCTCAGGTGGTACATGCCCAGAATCAGGAAGGTGCTAACATGCTGCAAAAAACGATGGAGCAGCTATTTACTTGCAAATGGTTGCCTGTGTGCTCAATCTCGCTAGTGCTTGGTGCCCATACCGGGCCAAGCATTGTTGGCATAGCTTATGCCCCTGAAGCGATAATGGCAGAAATCCTATAACTTCCAAAAAAGTGGTTGTTTGTGAGATCTAATAAACCAATCGTACATATGACTGGACAAATATCTCTATGTTTGTTCAATGATGACTAAATATTAAAAAGTAAAATAACCCAATTTTGTGGTACAGCTAACTGGTGAGTTTAAATTCAATCTAAAAGTCCTGTAGCTGTACAACTTGTTCTAGCATATGGATATGAGCATTTGCTGTATCTCTATAATTAGCTCTTTCTTCTCAAACAAAAGCCCGGAATGCTTCCATATTGGCAAATAGTAAGTTGGGACTTTAGCGAATTTACTTCCAGAGGTCGTTCATCAGCTTGTCTAGGGATTTCTTTCGCTTGGTTGTGCC
>JAQTPO010000192.1 GCA_028712845.1 Dehalococcoidales bacterium
CATCTGCTCCGCTCTCGTTAAAAGTGCCATCGTCTGTTTAAGGTTCAATTTTCGTGGAGCAGGGGATAGCGGCGGTTGTTTTGGCGGGGGAGTGGGAGAACAGGATGATGTTAAAGCGGCACTGGATTTTCTGGCAAACTCACCGCAGATTGACAGCATGAGAATAGGACTGGCTGGATATTCATTCGGGGGCTCGGTAGTTTTGCCGGTAGCTCTTATGGATAGCCGCGTCAAGCAGTTAGCATTAATATCGCCTGCATTGAAGGAAGCAGGTTGGGCGCAACTTAAAGACTATGTTCTACCCAAGCTTATTTTGGTGGGGGATGCTGATATCAGTGTGCCGTTTCGTCCTTTCCAAAAGTTTTTCGGAGATGCCAGACAATATCAGGTGATTGCCGGCGCCGACCATTTCTGGTGTGGTTTTGAGGAGGAAATGAGCGGTAAGGTTGCCCGTTTCCACCAGAATAATTTCCAGTTGTGATGGCTTATAGCTAATCTATCGGTTTTCGTATGTGACTTCGGATAATCCTCTACGACAATCAGTATTTTCAGTTAGTCGTAAACGATATAGCTAGGTATTCTTGCCAATTGTCTCTTGATTCATTTCGTCAATAGCAGTATAATTACCTGCGGTGAAGAAGATAAAAATACTGTTAGTGGAAGACCATATCATCGTGCGTGAAGGGACTCGTGAATTGTTACAGCAGGAAGATGATATGGAAGTAACCGGTGAGGCAGGTGACGGTGAAGAAGCTGTTCGCCTGGCGCAGAAAACGAAGCCGGACGTGGTGATTATGGATATTACCATGCCTAAGATGAATGGCATTGAAGCCACCAAACAAATTAAAGGGCTTATGCCAAACATCGCAATTCTGATTCTGACAGCCTATGACAATGACCAGTTCGTTTCCGCGCTACTCGAAGCAGGCGCCGCCGGTTATCTGCTGAAGAATGTGAAGGGCAGAGAGCTAATTGAGGCGGTACGCGCTGTCCACGCCGGAGAATCGGTGCTTCATCCTAGGATTGCACGCAAGGTGCTGAATCACTTCACAATGGCAACGATGAAGCAGGACCCGGAGTTGGTTGCCAATGTACTGAGTGAAAGAGAGCTTGAGGTGCTGAAGCTGGCAGCTAAAGGTTTGAGCAACCGGGATATTGCAAAAAAGCTTTTCCTCAGTGTCCGCACTGTGCAGGCACATTTAGGCAATATTTTTACGAAACTGGATATTGGCTCCCGGACGGAAGCGATTCTCTACGGACTCAAGAAAGGCTGGTTCTCAGTAGGAGACCTCTCCTGATTTCCTTTTGCAGAATGCCGTACTAGGCATAATTACTTAGTAACGATTGAATGGCTAGGCTTTAACCATTAGCTTACGGTACGTACAATAGGTGTAAATAATCTCTGGAAATACGTTGTCTTACAGAAGTTTGAAATGTTGTGAAGGATTAGTATGTGACTAGGATATAGTCTGAAGGAGGTGCCGGATGCATTGGCAGACAATACTGGCGTTGTGCGTGATGATACCAGTGTTTTTGCTCCCATTCGCTTTTGTCTGGTTCATAAAGACGGATGGTTTTTTTATGCCTTTCCTGAGGAAATTGGCAGGATGGTTGACCAGTAGTGAACCACTCCGAATCGGGAATAAAACTAATAAATAGCGCAGGAAGCTGAAGCGGATTTCAGGAAAAGTTTGTTAATGATACAAAGAGGATTGAGGCAGGACGGATAGTACCCGCTGTTCGCTCAATCCCTTTATTTTGTAAATTACCAGAGTGGGGTCGCGAAGAGTGGTAGGGACAGCCACGTTTTTGATGCCGAAGGGATAATATGCAAAGCGATGTAAAAGTGAAAAGCGGGCTTAAACGGAACGATATCTACGAGATGCGGCGTGCTGGTGTGCCGATGCGGGAGATTGCAGAAAAAATAGGCAGAAGCAAAGAGAGAGTCAGGCAAATCCTGGTAAGGGGTCTGGGCACGACTAATCACCAATTATTATCTACTCTGCAGCTTTGTAATCAGGCAGGCTTACCGAGAAACCGGATTGTGGAGTTATATCAGAATGGAGTTATTGCTCCAGCCGCGAAATGGGATGCGGGCAATCGAGATTATTTCCTGTGGTCTCCTGAAACTGTGCAGAAGATTAGCTCTTACTATCAAACTCACCGACTCTGCAAGGTATGTAACAAGCCTTTACCCAAAAATAGAATACTCTTCTGCTCCGATGAATGCCGTCGTGAAAGGCATAAGTATAAATATATGACGCCTGATGAAAAGAAGAGAGTACTAGATAATATACGGCGTTACCGTGAAAGACGTAAAGCGGTAATGGGACGTCCGATGCAGGTAACTACATTACGATAGGTTTGATGGACTTGTTGTTTAGTCAGGTATTTATGAGAGACATCAAATAAGGGATGGCTCTTCAGTGTGGAGAGTATAATACGAATTTTATCTACCAGCGAGTAAACAGTAAAATAATAAGCTAGTAAATACAGGGAGGCGGAATGTATGAAAAATAATGCGACACTGGCGGCTGACCAGAAGATTGCAGTCGGGAAAACAGCAGTCATCAGCAAAAAGAATTTCGAATCAATGGTCGAAAACCTCATCAAGAATATGGAGGTTGTCGGGGTTAAAGCAAAGCAGGGCAAGTTTGTTTATGACCGTATATCCGGTTGCAGTGAGCTTTGTATGGACTATGATGTTACGGTTATTCCCCCGACCAAATACCTGTTACCACCGAGGGAAACCATCCTTAAATTCGAAATCGGCAAGGCTACAGGGAGCGAGCTTTCTTTGGAAAACGCCCCGCGGGCAATCATTGGCGTGCACCCGTATGATATCAAGGCGATTGAACTGCTCGATGATGCCTTTATGGCATCGAATCCTGACCCCAATTACATTGCCCGCCGACAGAACAGTATCATCATCGGGGTTGATTGTATGCATCCATCTCCTAAATCTTTCTCTCCCAGCATGGGAACAAACGTAGCTGAAAGTGGTTTTGACCTGTTCTTAACGGATATCGGCAATAGTTATGTGGTCACCATCGGTTCTAAGAAGGGTGCGGATATACTGAAGAAATACGCTCAAGTCAGCGAACCTACCAATGACGAT
>JAQTPO010000051.1:0-6257 GCA_028712845.1 Dehalococcoidales bacterium
CAAAGAGAAAAAAGGGAAAGCTACCCCTCTTTCTTCGCCTCATCCCAGAGGGCATTCTGCTCGCCAAAAGAAAGGTCGCCCAGTTTTACCCCGCGCTTCAGGCAGACTGCTTCCATGTAACTGAAACGGCGGGAGAATTTCTGGTTGGCTGCTCTTAAAGCCACCTCCAGCTCAATGCCCTGTCGGCGGGCAATGTTCGCCAAGGTGAATAAAAGGTCGCCGAATTCATCAGCTTTCTCTTTCTCTGTCGTGGCGCGCTGGAATTCCCCCACTTCTTCCGCCAGTTTATCAATCACGCCCTGGTCGTTTTTCCAGTCGAAACCCACCTGAGCCACGCGATGCTGGATTTCCTGACTGTAACTCAAAGCCGGCAGATTCTTCGGGACGCTGGCAAGCAGAGAATCGTTATTGCCCTTTTTGTCCTTTTCTTCCTGCTTCAGCGTCTGCCAGTTGTGGACGATTTCCTCGACATTCTTTACCTGCCTCCCGCCGAAAACATGCGGGTGGCGGTGAATTAGTTTCTCGTTGATGCCTCTGATGACATCATCAATCTTGAATTCGCCGGCTTCAGCGGCGATCTGCGCCTGCAAGACGATGTGCAGGAGGAGGTCGCCCAGCTCTTCACGCAGTTTCCGGGCGTCGCCCTCATCCAGACTCTCCAGCACCTCATAGCATTCCTGGAGGAAAGTCTCCCGCAGAGAGGCATGCGTTTGTTTACGGTCCCAGGGACAGCCGTCCGGCGCTCTGAGCCGGGCAATTATTTCCTGCAAAGCCTCGAACTTACTTAAGTCATCCGGTAAAGTCAAAGTAGCCCCCTTTTGAGATGGTTAGAAATGTCGCCCTGAGCGTAGCGAAGGGTCTCCATGTGTATAACAAGGAGATTCTTCGGGTACTTCGTAACCTCAGAACGACAATGACTCAATTTTGTACACTCTCATATTAAGCCAGTACCGCCTCTATAAACTGCCTCTGCCCGCGTAAAAATTCATCGGCGGGCATCACCCGTTTCCCTTCCAATTGCACTTTAATCACGCCCAGAACACCATCGCCGCTTGCAACCCCGAATGCCGCCGGGGTATCTTTAACCGCCACCACCTCTCCCGGCTTAGCACCGCCTTCTCCTGCTAAAGGTATTGCTTCGATGATTTTCAATTGTTTTCCCTGCCACTTTGTGTAACATCCGGGCCAGGGCTGATAAGCGCGGATACGCCGCCAGATTTCCACTGCCGGCAAATGCCAGTCGATTTCCCCCGCCTCTTTGGCAAGCATTTTAGTATAAGTGGCACCGGTGTCGCCTTGCGGTTGCGGCTTTATTTCTTTCCGGTACCATCGCGGCAGGACATCCAGCAGTAATTGCGCGCCGATGCGGGATAACTTTTCCAGCAACAAACCGGCGGTATCCTGAGACGTAACGGGAACCTGCGCCCTTGCCAGCACCGGACCTGTGTCGATACCCTTATCCAGCAGCATGATACTGACGCCGGTGAAAGCCTCACCGTTCAGTATTGCCGCCGGCACCGGCGCCACCCCGCGGTACCGGGGCAAAAGCGAGGGATGGATATTGATGCACCCGAATGGCGGTATTTCCAGCACGGACTGGCGCAGAATCTGCCCGAAAGCCGCAACTACAATAGCGTCCGGTTTCAGTTCTGCCAGTTGTCTTATTGTCTCAGGGGATTTCAGATTCTCCGGCTGTAAAACACTGAGGTTGCATCTCAGCGCCGCCTTTTTCACCGGTGTTTCTTCTACCGCGCGCCCTCTCCCTGACGGTCTATCGGGTTGAGTATAGACGGCTACTACCTCATCACCGCTGCCAGCGAGAGCTTCCAACGGGTAAACGGCAAATTCCGGCGTACCCATAAAGACAATCCGCATCGTTTCTCCTCCGACTAACGCATTTTAACATCAAAACTTGCCGGTGACAAAATTATGCACGATAATCGAAAAATAGTACATTTGTAATAGATTGAGTAGCGTTTTTACGCGTAAAGGGTTGACTTTTTTATGATTTTTTTATGAACCACTCTAATAGTGAGGAAAACGATGAAACAGAGAGTCTGGCAGACCTTACAAGTAGGAATAATGCAGTGGGCAATCTTCGTCAATCACCAGCAGTTTTCACCAGAACTCTTGCTATCCATTAGTCAAGCATAATATCCTAGTTATCGTTGCTTGTAATCGCTTGAGTCACCCGAATATTTGTTTCGCCAATCCGTAAACATTGCAGATAGTATAGTTGTGCTTCTCCGGCGTTGCGGTTTGGTTTAGGATTGCCTTATGATATCACGTTCGGCTCCAGAAATCTGGGAGGCCGCTTTAGGTCAGTTACAGCTTGAGATAAGCAAAGCAAATTATCGTACCTGGCTTAGCAAAACTATCGGGCTGGACTGCCGGGACAACCAATTTGTCATCGGCGTGCCGAATACTTTTGTCGCCGAGTATCTGGAAAAGAACCAGCGCTCTCTTATTGAGAAAGCGCTGACCGGCATTCTCAGGGAAGACATAAAGGTGGAATTCCGTGTTGCTACCAGCGCCGAAAAGCCCGGTTTAACGCGCGCCAACCTGCCTCTATTCAACCCCAGATACACCTTCGATACTTTCGTGGTCGGTAATTCCAATAATCTTGCTTATGCCGCCGCCGCAAAGGTGGTGGAGAACCCGGGACTGGCTTTCAATCCGCTGTTTCTCTACGGCGGGGCAGGACTGGGCAAAACCCATCTGCTTCACGCCATCGGCAATAAAGCAGCAATCAATCACCTGGCAGTGCTTTATGTCAGCGCCGAACAATATACCAATGAGTTAGTCGCTGCCATCCGGGAAAAATCAACCGACGAATTTCGCAAGAAATTCCGCAACGTCGATATGTTACTGATAGATGATGTGCAGTTTTTTGCCGGTAAAGAGCAGACCGAAGAAAATTTCTTCTACACCTTTAACGACCTGCACAGTAACAACCACCAGATTGTCGTTGCCAGCGACCAGCCGCCAAAGTCAATTCCGCTAATGAAGGAACGTTTACGTTCCCGTTTCGAGTGGGGACTGGTAGCAGACATACAAGCACCGGATTTTGAAACACGGCTGGGCATTCTACGGAATAAAGCCCAGCGGGACGGAACCGATATTAATCATGATGTTCTGGAGTTTATCGCCCTGCAAATTAAGGAAAACATACGGGCGCTGGAAGGTTCGCTGAACCGGGTTGTTGCCTATTCAAAGTTGCTGAAAACGATGATTACACCGGATATCGCGGCGCGCGCGCTGGAGGACATCGCCGGCAAGGAACCAAAATTGGCGACCATTACACCCAACCTCATCACGGAAACAGTTGCCGGTACCTTTCGATTGACCCTTTCCGACCTCAGGGGGAGAAGGCGTGATGAAGCAACCGTCCTCGCCCGTCAGGTGTGCATGTACCTGATGCGGCAGGAAACCGAATGCTCACTATCTGAAATCGGCAGGGAACTGGGGGATAGAAGTCCGGCGACCATCAGTTATGCTTATGAAAAGATGTCCAATGCCATCAACAACGACCCTCACCTGAAACGCCAGGTCTTCAATATCCAGCAAAAACTCTATACTGCCCGCGCCGGCAATAGTTAGCCGTTTTGTCAAAATCTTCGCTACTCGCCCCTAGTTTTTCAATAAGTCACGTTGCCTTTTGATAACTTTCTACTGACTGATATTGTAAAGACGCCTTAATTATTTTTCCGTAGGTAACTTAACGCTTGCCAGCCTGAGTGATACGTTAATATAAATAACTCTTTACCACAACTGCTCATAGAAAAGATAAGTGATTTGGTGTACCATAACATTGATGTTAGATATTACAGAGATAACAGTTAAAGCCGGTAGGGGTGGTGATGGGGCAATCACTTTCCGCAGGGAAAAGTTTGTGCCTTTCGGAGGTCCAGACGGCGGAGATGGGGGTAATGGCGGGGATGTTATCGTACAGTCTGACTCTGCCGCGATGAATCTCTGGGGATTCAGAAAGAAGGGATTGTACAGAGCAGGCGAAGGTGGTGAAGGTCAACGTCAGAAGAAGCATGGGAAAAACGGGGAAGCCCTTGTTTTGAAAGTTCCTGAAGGGACGGTGGTATATGAGAAAAACAAAGATGGGCTGGATGACTTACTGGGAGATTTAGGAAAAGCAGGGGAATCGGTATCGGTTGCCAAGGGTGGGAAAGGGGGATTGGGGAATGTCCATTTCGCTTCGTCCACCAATCAGACGCCGAGGCTGGCCCAGGCAGGCGAGGCTGGTGAAGAGAAAGTCCTCGTGCTGGAACTGAAGTTGATTGCGGATGCGGGCATTATCGGCTACCCGAATGTCGGCAAGTCTTCACTGCTGGCACTTGCCACTGCCGCCAAACCACAGATAGCCGATTATCCTTTCACTACCCGCGAGCCAATTATAGGGGTAGTAGAGGTGGAGTTCGATAGTTTTGTACTGGCGGAGATTCCGGGATTGATTGAAGGCGCACATCTGGGGCGTGGTCTGGGACACGATTTCCTCCGGCACAGCATGCGCACCAGAGTATTGATTCATCTGGTTGACGGCAGCGCCGATTTACCTCTGGATAACATGATAAAAGTGAATAATGAACTGAGCCTTTTTGACTCTCAATTGGCGAAAAAACCACAGGTCGTGGTTATCAATAAGATTGACCTGCCGGCCGTGCGGGAGAGAAAAGGTGAAATCAAAGCGGCTTTCCGTGAAGCAGGGATTAGCGTCCATTTTATCTCCGCAGCAACCGGTGAAGGGATTGCCGAGCTGATGAAAACAGTGCTGGGTCTGCTGAAAAATACAAAAACCCGGACGGAAGACCCTGCTCCAAAAATCTTCCGTCCTCAACCACGACGCCGACCGGTAATTATTACCCGGGAAGACGATACCTTTGTGATTGACATGCCGGAGCTGGAGCGGATTGTAACGAGGGTAGATATGACAGACCCGACGGTAACGGGGCAGGTGCGCGGGCAAATGACCAGGCTGCACATCGATAAGGCTCTGGAAAATTCGGGCATTAAACGCGGGGATAAAATCCGCTGTGGTTCAAGTGAATGGGAATGGTAGGCAATGAAAACAGGCATTCTGGGCGGGACATTCGACCCGGTCCACAACGGGCATCTGGCAATTGCTGAGGAGGCAAAAAAACAGCTTGCCCTGACCGGGGTGCTCTTTCTGCCCGCCGGCCAGCCCTGGATGAAGTCCAATCAGCCGATTTCGCCGGCGCAGCACCGTACCGAGATGATAAGACTGGCAATTACAGGCAGACCTTACTGCAAACTCTCCACAATAGAAATAGAGCACAGGGGACCGTCATATTCGGCTGATACCGTGGCTCAGTTGAAAGCGCTGGCTGGTGGGGCGTCTGAGTTGTATTTCATCCTCGGTTGGGACAGCCTGGCGCAATTGCCGTACTGGAAAGAGCCTTCACGGTTGATTGAGATGTGTTTCCTGGTGGCTGTCTCCAGACCGGGTTATACCCAGCCGGATATAGGAGAGCTGGAAACAAAAATTCCGGGTTTATCGCAGAGGGTTATCTTTCTGAACAAACCGAGGGTAGATATCAGCGCCACGGATATCAGAGAAAGGGTTGCCCGGGGCTTATCCATCAGCCGTCTGGTGCCCCAGACAGTGGAAAAGTACATCAAAGAAAATCATCTCTATATGTCATTCCCGACCTGATCGGGAATCCATAGTAACTATTCATCTGGATAACGAGTGGAGTTTACCCCATACACTGATATGGGGTCGGTATGGTATATTGGAGACTACCGGAAAATAGATTTATGTCTGAACTACGTAATAAAGAAAAGGATTGTTTGATTTAAGCTGGTTGAATTAATTCTTGGTAGGCATCCGTCATTGCGAGGAATCTAATGACGAAGCAATGACAACCTGTAACAACCTAAACAAACAGAACCCAAAGAACCAAGAGTTGTTGGTGAATTACCTCACTCCTCCATTTCTCCCTTCACTCTCTCCGCTTCCAGTGACAGCTTTTCCCATTCTTCCGTGAGGCGCTGGATATCCGCCTTTAGCCGGTGGTGTTTCTCCATCGTCGCCTGCACCTGTGCGGTGTTAGCATAGAAGTCCGGGTTAGAAAAAGAACTTTCGATTTCCGCTAACTGTCCTTCAAAGTCTGCCAGTTGTGCTTCGTTGTCTGCAAGCCGCTGCGTAATTTCTTTGCTCTCCTGCTGGAGTCGCTTCTGCCGTGCTATCTTCGGGTCGGCAGGCGGTTTCGGCTTTCTCCGGG
>JAQTPO010000051.1:6357-12386 GCA_028712845.1 Dehalococcoidales bacterium
TGTCCTTCAAAGTCTGCCAGTTGTGCTTCGTTGTCTGCAAGCCGCTGCGTAATTTCTTTGCTCTCCTGCTGGAGTCGCTTCTGCCGTGCTATCTTCGGGTCGGCAGGCGGTTTCGGCTTTCTCCGGGGATGTGGTCTGACGGCAATCCAGCCCAGCCCATCGTCAAATTCTTCTACTTCCGGCTCAATTTTCTCTGTTTCCGGTTCTGTATCTGCTTCTTCCACCGGTGGTAACGTGCCGTGCTCTTTGCGGTACAGGAAGCTATCGTAGTCGCCGGGGAAGACGTCCGGCACCCCTGCCTGGATTTCGATTATCTTGTTGGCAATCTGCCGGATAAGGGTGCGGTCGTGGGTGATGAGGCAAATAGTGCCTTGGTAAGCTTCCAGCGCATCAGCGAGGATTTCCCGCGAGGCAATATCGAGGTGGTTGGTAGGTTCATCCATCAGCAGGAAGTTGCTCGGTTGCATCAGTATCTTGGCGAGCGCAACGCGCGCCTTTTCCCCGCCGGATAGAACTGCCACCGTCTTCCGGACGTCATCGCCGCTGAACAAAAACCCGCCGAGTATCCTGCGGAGGGTCTGTTCCGTCTGGTCGGGCGCCGACCTTCGCAGTTCCTCGAGGACGGTGTTCTCCGGCTGAAGCAGGTCGAGCACATATTGCGCATAGTAAGCGGTGATTACATTAGCTCCTAATACACGCTCGCCCTGTTCGAAAGGGAGCACTCCTGCCAGTATTTTCAGCAAGGTTGTCTTACCGGCGCCGTTCGGACCTACCAGCACTGCACGGTCACCCCTATTGAGCGTGAGATTGAGGTCGCGATAGATAACATTGTCATTATATGCCTTGTGAACGTGGCGGAGATTGATAACCTCTCTGCCGCTCCGCGGCGGCTCAGGGAAAGAGAAGTGTATTTTTTTTGTGGTGCGCGGGATGACTACACTCTGCAATTTTTCGAGGCGCTTGATGCGGCTTTGCACCTGGCTTGCTTTGGTAGCTTTCGAGCGGAAACGGTCGATAAAACGAGTCTCTTTCTCGATGAGTTTTTCCTGACGCTTTGCCGCCGCTTCCATCACTTCCATGTTTTTCTGGCGTGCCAGCACATAGCTGTCATAATTGCCGTGATGGAAAACGACTCCACCCGGCTCGATTGCCAGCACCCTGTTGACCACACGGTTCAGGAAAGCACGGTCGTGGGATGTAACCATCACGGCGCCCCGGTAGGACGACAGATACTTTTCGAACCAGATTTGCGCTTCGAGGTCGAGGTGATTGGTCGGCTCGTCGAGCAATAACAGGTCGGGTTTAATCAGCAGGAGTTTGGCAAGCTCGGCGCGCATCAGCCAGCCGCCGCTGAATTCGCTCAACGGGCGCCGGTAATCCGTTGGTTTGAACCCCAGTCCGGAAAGGATGGTCTGAGCTTCGTGATGCACTGAATAACCGCCGGCTAATTCATAGCTATGCTGTAGTTCGCCCAGTTGGCGCAGGAGCTTGTCGTGGGTATCCGAACCGGTATATTCCTCCAGCGCTTTTTGCACGGCGGTTATTTTCCCAGCTATATCAGAGATTTCTTTAGAAGCATTCTCCACCTCGTCGAGCAATTGTTTCCCGGAGGTCGGATTGATGTCCTGGCGCAAATAGCCGATGGTGCCGTCTTTGCGCTTGGTGACCTGACCGGAATCGGGACTGGTATTGCCGCCGACGATATCGAACAGGGTGGTTTTTCCGGAACCGTTCGGACCAATCAGGGCAATACGGTCTCTATCGCCGACGTCAAAACTCAGGTCGGCGAACAGCACCCTGTCAGCGTAGGATTTAGTGATGTCAGTGACTTGCAACATATTGAATTCCCATCATTCATTATACGGACTGGAGGACGATAATTGAAATGAGGGTCTTTTGTGTCTTTGCGAGGAGATAAAGCGACGCAGCAATCTTAGGCTTTAGGATAATGATAAGAATGAAATCTGTATAATGACCCGCATCCGTTGCGATTCTATATTCAAGAGTCGAGGATAATCTGAAATGAACAGCCAGCCGTTTGAGAACTGAAAATAGTACCGTGCTTTATTCGATACGCTTTAGATTGCTTCGCCTCCCGATGAATCGGGATGGCTCGCAAAGACAATGGGAGTGTGCTTTCCCATATACCCTTTCCGTACTAAATGCGGAATGACAACGGATGCCGAACTATTTACTGAACAGCTATTTAGACATCCAGGTTCTTGACGTACTGGGCGTTTGCCGTAATGAAGGCTTTACGCGGGGCAACTTCGTCACCCATCAATATCTGGAAAATCTGGTCGGACTTGGCGGCATCTTCAACGTTCACCTGCAATAGCGTTCTCGTCGCCGGATTCATGGTAGTTTCCCACAACTGCTCGCTATTCATCTCGCCCAGACCCTTGTAGCGCTGGACCTCCGTTCGCTTGTCTTTCAGCTCTTTGAGCGCTTCGTCTCTCTCCTGGTCGGAGAAAATCCACCGCTCCTCCTTGTTGGTTTTAATGCGGTATAGAGGCGGCTGGGCGATAAAAAGATGGTTCTCCGTGATAAGCTTCGGCATATGCCGGAAAAAGAAGGTCAATAACAGTGTGCGGATATGAGAGCCATCCACGTCCGCATCTGTCATCAGGATAACTTTGTGGTAGCGGAGTTTTAGCGAGTCGAACCCTTCATCGAGTCCGGCGCCCAGCGCGGTGATGATAAACCGGATTTCTGCTACTCCCAGCATCTTCTCCTGGGAGGCTTTTTCCACATTCAGAATCTTGCCTCTTAGCGGGAGAATTGCCTGAAAACGGCGTTCTCTGCCCTGTTTGGCGGAACCGCCGGCGGAATCACCTTCTACCAGATATAACTCGCAGAGAGTCGGGTCTTTCTCCGAACAGTCTGCCAGTTTGCCGGGTAAAGTGCCGGTGTCAAGGCTGTTTTTCCGCACAATCAAGTCGCGGGCTTTACGGGCAGCTTCCCTGGCACGGGCGGAAAGAAGACATTTATCAAGAATCGCTTTGGCATCATCGGGGTGCTCTTCAAGGTATAAAGCCAGTCCTTCGCTGACGACGCTTTCTACGGCTGTCTTGGCTTCGGCATTGCCCAGTTTCCCCTTTGTCTGACCTTCGAACTGAGGTTCGGCAAGCTTGATGCTTACCACGGCGGTCAGCCCTTCCCTCACATCATCCCCGCTCAGATTCGGGTCTTCGTCTTTCAGGAATTTATTTTTATGGGCATAGTCGTTGTAAACACGGGTTAGCGCCGAGCGGAAGCCGGTGAGGTGCGTGCCGCCGTCCATCGTATTCACACAGTTAGCGAAGCTGAAGATAGATTCGCTGAAGCCGTCGTTATACTGGAGCGCCATGTCCACCATCATATTGTTAGCGGACTTAGAGACGTAAATCGGCTGTTTGTGAATAACGGGGCGGTTGTGATTCAGATGGCGCACGAAACTGGTGATACCGCCCTCGAAATAGTAAGTTTGCTCTCTATCGTCCTTGACATCGGTGATGGATATTTCCAGTCCTTTGTTGAGGTAAGCCACCTCCCGGATGCGTTCGGCGAGAGTGTTGAAGTCGTATTTGACCGTACCAAAGATTTCTTCATCCGCCATAAAACTGGTGATAGTCCCGGTGCCTTCCGACTTACCGGCAACGGCGACATCAACCTTGGGTATGCCGCGCTGGTATTCCTGGAAGTAAAGTTTATCGTTGCGCTTAACCCAGACTTTGACCCAGGTGGAGAGGGCATTGACGACGGAGGCGCCGACGCCGTGCAGACCGCCGGAAACCTGGTAGGTCTTCCCGCCGAACTTAGCCCCGGCGTGGAGCACCGTCATCACGGTTTCCAGGGCGGATTTGCCGGTGGCGGGATGGATTTCTACCGGGATGCCGCGGCCATTGTCTTCGATGGTGACGGAGTTATCTTTTTCGATGGTGACCTTGATGTGTGTGCAAAAGCCCGCCATCGCTTCGTCAACGCTGTTATAGATGATTTCATAAACAAGATGGTGCAGACCCCGCTGGTCGGTACTGCCGATGTACATACCGGGACGCCGGCGTACCGCTTCCCGCCCGCCTAAAACATGGATGGCTTCCGCATTATAGTCGTTAGCGCCTTTGTTGTGATTATTTGGCAAAGATGAGGGTAAGTTATTTTCAGTCATAGCTGGTCATTACTCCGTAAAAACCGGGATACTGAGGATTTCCTATGCGTAAAGACAACAGATAGGCGACATTTGCCGTCTGCGTCCGATAGTAAACTTTCCACTTTTATAATTATACCACACTTCAGCTTCAAAGTGAAGCTAGTGAGAGTGAAAGTAATTTTATTGAATAAGGAGGCTTCTGCAAAGTAAAATAAAGATAGAGATACCTTATGGTATTGTTTTCGATAATTACTTATGCTAGTATCAGACAGAATTATTAAAAGACATCGGGTAACTTAAAGCTGCTCGTAATAGTTTTAAAAGCCTGAACCCTCCGAGGACCTTTTAACAAGTCTGTAAAGGGGGTATATTAAATGGTTGTTGATTTAGACGATTTAAAAACGCCTCGCAGCCACAAATCAATGGGATTCTATTCACTTGCCGAAGCCTCACGAATCTCGGTTGTTCCACATTGGACTTTAGATAATTGGAAACGTAACGGCATTATTATCCCCACTGTTAAATGGATTGATGAATCACAAAAAGAACATTTTGGTTATACTTTTGAGACTGTTGTATTTATTCGATTATTGCGGTTACTTAGAGAAAAGAATATCAGTCTTTTCAATGCTGTTAAAGCTGCCCAACAACTAAAAAGACGTTTCGGAATCCCTAGTAAAAAATGGGCAAATGCTAAGATTTTTACAGAGAAAAATGATGTTTATGTATATGAGGAAAAAGATAGAGATACATGGGGTATAACTGTCGCAACAAGATATAATCAGAAAGTTTCTGAAGTTATTTTAGGTAATGAATTCATACAATTAAAAGACCGAGCAGACGCACTATTAATACCTCAGCAATATATGAAATTCGTTGAGATAGACCCGACTATTCAAAACGGTTTGCCCATAGTGCTTGGTACGAAGATATTAACAAAAAATATCCATGATTTAACCTCACAAGATTATAAACCATTAGATATTAATCGAATGTATCCGTTTATCCCTGAAGACAAAATAATCGGAGCAGAGGAATACGAAACATTCCTAGACAGGCTAAACTCAAACTTAAATTAGAAGAAAAACCGAGACTATACATGGATGCTAGTGTTTACGCACCTGTGGCTGACATGTTACTTCGTATTGGCTGGGATATTGAGACTGCGAAGCAAGCAGAACTTACAGATAAAATTAATGATACTAAATGGGTTATTTATGCGCGGAGACAAAAACGGATTGCCGTTACCTTTGACGAACTCAAAGCAAAACAAGGCGAGCAGGTTTCTAGGGAATTGAGAAGGCATGGTGGTAGTATTATTCGTATAAACGGTGCGCGAAACGAGTATCGTGCTATTGGAAAGTTACTTTATCACTTCTATGATTGGTATCCATTTCTACAAGCAAACAACGGCGTCTCGGTTATTTCTGATACTGGAGCGCAAGGGTATAAAAACTATACCCCAGAAGAATACCACCAGCATTACCACCCTATAGATGCACAAATTTTTACAACATATTTGACTAACAAGAAAAAACGCCCATATCATCCGAGAAAACGCAAACCGCAACTTAAACCAATTAACCAGATTATACTTGCTGAAGACCATTAGACGGTCATCATCCATTTTTTCACTAGCTTGAAACAACCAAAATCGAGGAGTACCAGCTAATTTATTCGTGAGTGTTCCAGTCCCACGCTCTCTGCTATAATGAGGGCATGAAAAAGCCCCTGCTGGTTATATTCGACGGCAATGCGCTGGTGCACCGCGCTTTCCACGCTCTGCCGCCGCTGACGGTCCGTAAAACCGGCGAAATGGTCGGGGCAGTGTATGGCTTTGCTTCAATCCTGCTCAAGGCAATCAATGACCTCCAGCCGACGCATTATGCCATTGCCT
>JAQTPO010000052.1:0-3939 GCA_028712845.1 Dehalococcoidales bacterium
CCTTAAAAAGAGAAAACAAATGACTTAAAGCAACTGAAATAGCCTTCTAAACCCACTTATTATCGTTAAATAAAACCCAAGTTGACGGCGGATAATGCAATGGAAGGCTTATTCAGAGATTCCTTAGGAAATATTTTCTCAACTTGTGCATTAGTGATTAAGAAAGCGCTCAGGAAGTTGACGAGTCTTTTCCCCAATAATGGCGTGTTCCTTTTTACTTCAAATTTTGCCAGCAATGTTTTAGCCTTGTTGTAAGTAATTACTTTCCCTATATTTTTAACTTTTACCTGATATGGGTACCTACCACCAAATGCATCGGGTTCTATATTGAGCTTACCGTCTGACACCGCCACAAAAACACCAAGCAAAGTATCATTATCAAGGTTATTGAGAAACAGAACATCACCCCGCCTGATTCTAATGACAACCGGTCCATAAAGTTTGTCTGTGGAAAATAAAAGCCTATCTAGACATTCTTGTTCTGATTTATTGGTGCAGGCAAAAAGAAATCCGCGAATGGGTTTGTCGTTTTCTATCAAGTTTCATACCCCTTTCTTGGTTAAACCGGAACATTGTAACCGGAAAAACCCGGATAATCAACTTGATTTTCGCAGTAAGTCAGGAAAAATTACGCAAATGGGGAAAATTGGTTAGTGAAAAAGAACAGATAGCAGAAATATCCTATCGGGGAAATTGAGAGTATCAATAGCTTCTACGCTGGTTTTTATAGATACTCCCTCACCCACTCCAGTGCCGCCAGCGCCGCGCATAACTTGTTTTCCTCACGCGTGCCGTTGAAGATGTGTTTCCGACTGCTTATTATGCCTCCCTTATGCGCTAGACCTATATAGAATAGCCCTACCGGTTTTCCATCGGTGGCACCACCCGGTCCCGCAATACCCGTATCCGCCACGCAAATATCCACACCCAGCACTTTCCTGCCCCCTAACGCCATTTCCTCCGCCACCTGCGCGCTGACCGCGCCATATTGCTTCAGGGTTGCCGCTTTCACGCCCACAACTTTATTCTTGACTGTGTTGCTATAGGAGACAACAGAACCCTGATATACATCGGAACTGCCGGGAACATTGGTCAGCAGGTGGGAAATCAAACCGCCGGTGGCTGATTCCACCGCTCCCAGCGTCAGCTTTTTCTGCCGCATGATGCCGATAACTTCTTCAGCCGGATTATTCATTGCTCTTTCTCCTATTAGTACCGTATCCGTATTGTCATTCTGAATGAAATGAAGAATCTAGTTTCTCTTGGGGTCTAGATTCTTCGGGTGCTGCAGATTCCCGTTTTCACAGGAACAAGCCTCAGAATGACACTCAGGAGTATCCATAAACTCCAAACTCAGGTCTTTCCATTCAGGATTCATTGAATTGATAAGATTAATCTTCTTTGCCCTTACCCAACCTTTTATCTGTTTTTCCTTCTCGATCGCCGATTCGATACTTCCAGTAGTTTCATAATAAACCAATTGACTAATTTTATAGCGGGAAGTAAAACCTTTCACCACTTTAGCTTTGTGCTCCCATACCCTGCGTTCTAAGCTATTGGTTACGCCTGTGTATAAAACCCCGGAATTACTCGTCATAATATAAACGTAATACTGATTGTCCATTCCCCCCCTGTCATGCTGAACCTTTCGGTTCCTCAGGGTAAACTCAAAAGAGTGAAGCATCTAGTCCCCCCTAACCTTCCTTTTCACACACTTTTGGTTATAGATACCCACGAGCAAGCTCGTGGTTCTTTTATATTTCAAGCTTAGCTTGTCCTGAATCCTGCCTCTGTTGATACTCGACGTACTTAAGTATCCTCTCCCTTTCCACCCCAATTGTGGAGACAAAATATCCTGGCGACCAAACCACATTCTCTCGCGAATATCGCAATTTCATCCACCCAAACTTTTTCCTCAGTGCACTACTTGTCATCCCTTTTATTTTCCCTACCACCGTACTTACCGGATATTTCGGCGGTATTATTATTACCATGTGGATATGGTCTGTTTGTATGTTGTACTTTACGATTTCACAACCGGGTAATTCCTCCATCACTTTCGGAAAAAGTTTTACTAAGTACGCCTTTACCCCAGGATTCAGGACGTGATAGCGATATTTCGGTATCCACACTATATGATATTCCGTTTGGTATGCTGTGTGTCCCGATAGCCTTATTTCCACTCACCTATTCTACCACCTCATATCGCTATCACGACATTCACCCACGTGCAAGCACGTGGGACTCTGCCCTTCGGGCTTCCACTAGATTCATTCAGTCGCTTCGCTCCCTCAGAATGACAGTCCTCTTATGTCATGCTGAACCTTTCAATTTCTCAGGGTAAACTCAAAAGAGTGAAGCATCTAGTTTCCCTAACCTCTCCCTTTTCAAACCCCTGTGGGGTACTAGATACTTCAGGTACGGCGTAACCTCAGTATGACAGTGTGCCGTCAGGGGGACTCAGATTCCTGTTTATTGCAGCTCCCGCATCTTATACACAATCTCCTCATCCACCGCTCCCGTACCATGACTGACCCTGTTTATGATTTGCTCCACGATATCGCGCCTTTGCGCATCTCCGAGGTCATCCAGTCCGTTATAATAACGGGCGCGTCTTCCGATGCGGAAAACCTGCCTTTCCGACGGCGTCAGGGCTTGAAATCGCTCGATGACCGCCAGCATCTTCTCTTTATCCTCAGGCAGTTTGCCTTCCACATCCTGCAACAAATTGCCGATATGGTCGCTGACAAAATTAGCGTGGCAGTCCAGGTTCTGGATGAAGAGCTTCAACTCTTCCATCATTTCTTCATCGGTCGTCCTGACGAATGAGCCGCTCTCCACATCCGCCCACATCAGCAGTCTTTCATTAACACTCAACGTCCTGATTCGGATAAAATCAGGGTCGATGGCATTCAATACCCGTGCGCTTTCGATGGCATGTTCCCGCCATAATGACTTGCCGCCCAGACCAAGCAAGTAATACTCCGAAAGGGAAATCCCCGCCGCGACCACTTTTTTCCCGCCCTCAATTTCCTCGGCGGCGGTCACGCCTTTCTCCATCAGCTTGAGGACGGTATCACTCCCGGATTCCAGCCCGACGTGCAGGCGGGTCAATCCCGCCTCGTGAATGGCTTTCAGTTCCTCTGGCTTTTTCTGCGCGGCGGTTTTCGCCCGGCAGTAGCTGGTAATGCGGTTGATGGTGGGCAGGGTCTCTTTCAGAAATTTCAGGACTTCCAATAACTCAGGTGTGCGCATTTGTAAACTATTGGCATCCTGTAAAAACACATTCTGTCCGCCGCTGTACAGCCACAGAGCCACATTCTGATAGATGAAGTTAGGCGGGTTATTGAGCACCATTGCCGCCGCCTTGCGGATGTTGCTGCCGTAACCCTTGACGCGGGCAAGCTGAGCGATTTCATCCCTGATTTGCGCCGCTGTCTGGATATCATTCTTGATATCTTCCACAGGCCGCAGTTCGAATTTCAAGCCCTTGTACATTCCGCAGAAGCGGCACCGGTTCCAGGGACAGTTGCGCGTCAGCCTGAGAAGCAAAGAATAAGCCTCGCTCGGCGGCCGGAACGGTCCCAGTTCATAAGGCGCTCTTGGTATCTGCTGATTTTCCGTAGTCATTTCCGTAAGCTGATTATATTAAATCCCGACGAGAAAATACAATGGCTGGCGGGACAGACGTCCCCCCGCCTGTCCGTATTGTGTCTCATTTCCTTCCCCTCGTCATTGCGAGCGAAGCGTGGCAATCTCAATAGGGTGGGGGGATACTCTCAATCTCACAGAGATTGCTTCGGTTATTTGAAAAGGGCACCGCCCTTCTTGAGCACCGGTCAAGCGCGCGGCAATTTCGGGACAAACATCGGCACACGTTTCTTATAGTCCAGATACGCCTGCCCGAACTTCTTCTCCAGCTCTTTTTCTTCAATAAGT
>JAQTPO010000052.1:4039-12296 GCA_028712845.1 Dehalococcoidales bacterium
AAGGGCACCGCCCTTCTTGAGCACCGGTCAAGCGCGCGGCAATTTCGGGACAAACATCGGCACACGTTTCTTATAGTCCAGATACGCCTGCCCGAACTTCTTCTCCAGCTCTTTTTCTTCAATAAGTTTGATATACAAGATGTGGACAATGATAAAGAGCGGTATGAAAACGAATAATAATATAAAGGACTGCATTAAAACGCCAATACCGATAATTACCAGTGTCCAGCCGAGGTGCATCGGATTTCTGACTATGCCATAAAGCCCATCTACAACGATGGTAGGCGGCGGATTAAATGGAATGGGCGAGCCTTTTGTCCGGATGAGCCGCACGATTGTCCAGACCACCATCGGCACGCCGATTGCCAGTAAAACGATGGCAATGGGCAATCTCACCGGCATCGGTATCGATAATTTCAGCTTCAGGACCCTATCCAGCCAGGGAGCAAGGGCAATCATCACTGCCACAGCGCCATACCAGAAAACTGCGCCTGCCAGCGACCAGTAAAATCTTTTTCTGCCCCGCCTGGTTGCCACCCGATAGACAAATTCCGCGATGTTATTCATATTTATACTCGTCTGGCTCCCGACTTTCGTCGGAATGACAAGCGCTTGCTTGTCACTTTCTGAAATCGGTGCTGTTAAACTTGTTCATTGCGATGGTCAGACCATCTGCAAGCAGCGAATCAAGCGCCTCACTCACACACGGAATGACTTTATCTAATATTTTCTTTTCTTCGGCGGTGAAATCACCGAGCACATAGGAAATCACCCCATCTTCGCCTTTTTGACTCGTCTCTGAACCGTTCGGCCGCCCGATGCCGACGCGCACTCTGACAAATTCCTGATTCCCGTCCAGATGCTCCACGATGGAGTTAATCCCTTTGTGTCCGCCGGAACTGCCGCCCAGGCGGATACGGATTCTGCCCTGCGGAAGGTCGAGGTCGTCGTGGATGACAATCAGGTTTTCTATTTTCACCTTGTGCTTTCTGACCAGACTGCCCACGCTGACGCCGCTATTATTCATAAAGGTCTGTGGCTTGGCGAGAACGGTGTCATAGCCGGCGATTCTGCCCTCGGCGATTTTAGCCTGACTGCGGCTCCGCGCAAAGGTCAGGTTTTGTTTCTGCGCAAAATAGTCGATGCACATAAACCCGATGTTATGCCGGTTGCCGGCGTATTTCGTGCCCGGATTCCCCAGTCCCACAATCAATCGGGCTTCAGTTTTTCTGTTCCAGAAAGCGGGCATATAAATCCTCTTACAGATTTTCTCTTGGTATCATTCTATACGTTGTGTCTGATATGTGCAATCATTATATCTAAGAAGACTTTTGTTTCGCAGGATGCTCCGTCGCTCAGACCTATAAATAATAAAAAGGGCAGGCTCATCACCTACCCTTTATAGCTTATCCTGAATTATCCCCTCAGAGGATTTCTTTTAAAAATGCTATTTGAATTACAACAATTCTAACTAACCCCGGCTAGCGTTGTATTCTTGATTGTAACAGTAGGATTAGGATTTCGTTTTGGGATGGATATTTTGCGCTCCTTAAGTAGAGATAGATGTTCTTCCATTCCCCACTTAGCCTTGTACAGGCAGTCTTCTACAGAGTTACCTACACCGGTAAAACCCTCCAGGTCAGGTGAATAGAAAGCAAAGAATGTAGGGTCTTCAGTTGCTTCAATAACCAGAGAATACTTTAAGTCTAACATTATTTCCCCTCCTCACTTCAATCCGGCAGCTTTCAAAATAGCGTTACATGTTCCAGTGGGAATCTCTTTTGACCCGTGATAGTCCACACGAATTAACTTATTATAACCTGATTTCCCGTAGTAACGAACCGAGCCTTTTTCTTTGACTACCTCAAAGCCGCTGTGTTCCAGAAGTCTGACCAATTCGCTGAACTTCACTGTTTCTCCGTTGTTATATACGTACTACCATGGCAGACACCATGATTATAGCATTACAAAAGTAACATGGCTATATGTGCATCCCGATATCACTGGACACAAAGCATGGGGACGAAGGTACCTTCACCTACATTTTCTGTTCCAGAATGGCAATGAATTTCTCCTCGTTTATTTGTTCCGTGCCCAGCGCACGAGCGCGGGTAACCTTGTTTTCACCCGGGTCTTCGCCCACCACCAGATAAGTAGTCTTCTTCGTGACATTATCCTTAACCGTGCCGCCGAGGGCTTTGATTTTTCCGTGGGCAATATCCCGCGAGAAGGCTTTCAATGTCCCGGTCACCACGAACTCTTTTCCTGAGAGTGGCAGACCTTCGGCCTTTACAATCTCCTGCTGCGGCCAAATGCCAGCCAGTTTCAATTTCCAGAGGATTATCTTATTTCTATCTTCGTGAAAAAAAGCGACGATGCTATCGGCAATCTTCGGGCCGATGCTGGGGACGGTCATCAGTTGTTCCTTCGAAGTGATACCTAACTCATCCAAATTCCGGTATTGCTCCACCAGCAGATTCGCCGTCTCCTCTCCCACATGCCGGATGCCGAGAGCATAAATGAGCCGGGGCAGGTTTGCCTGTTTGCTCTTTTCGATTGTTTTAAGAATATTATCGGCGCTCTTTTCGCCCATCTTTTCAAGCCGGATAATCCGGTCTCTTTTGTCTTTCAGGGAGTAAATGTCAGCGGCATCTCTCACCAGACCTTCTCTTAAAAACGTAGCGATAAGGCTCTCTCCCACACCCCTGATATCCATTGCTCCGCGTGAGACGAAAAGCTCGATGCGCCCCTGCACCTGTGCCGGACAGGCAGCATTAGAGCAATAGTACATCACCTCGCCCTCGGGCTTCACGATTTCGCCGCCGCACACCGGGCAGGCAGGACGCCCTTTCTCTTTGTTAAAAACCTTCTCTAAAAGTCTGAACTCCTTTTCATTACCTGTGCGCCGGCTGACAATCGGTCCGACTACATCCGGAATCACATCGCCGGCACGCTCGATATATATCAAATCGCCTTCCCGAAGGTCTTTACGGCGGATATCATCTTCGTTATGCAGGGCAGCCCGCTCGATGGTCACACCCCCAATCTTTACTGGCTCAAGTATGGCGGTCGGATTTAGTGTGCCCGTCCTGCCCACGCTGATACCGATTTCCTTGAGGAGGGTGGTACCCTGAATGGCAGGAAACTTGTAGGCAATTGCCCATCGTGGTTCACGCCCGACGTCACCCAGACGGTCGCGGTACTCCATCAAATCCGCCTTGACGACCACACCATCGGCTTCGTAAGGCAGGCTTTCCCGTTTTTGTGTCCAGTTCCGGTAATATTCCTCCGCTTCTTCGATGCGTTTAACTTGTTTATTATTCGGGTTGATTTTGAAGCCCAGCGACCGTAGGTATTCCATTGTTTCCCAGTGAGTGGCAGGCATCGGTTTGCCCTCCGCATAACCGAGCATATAGATATAAATGTCCAGCGGGCGTTTTGCCGTCACACGCGGGTCGAGCTGGCGTAAAGAGCCGGCGGCGGCATTCCGGGGATTGGCGAAAAGAGGCAAACCTTCTCTCTCGCGTTCTTTATTGAGTTTATTGAATCCGGCTTTAGGCAGATAGACCTCACCACGCACTTCGAAGCGCAGCGGGGCGTCTTTCGGCACCGAAAGCGGAATACTGCGGATGGTTTTCAGATTCTGGGTAATATTTTCTCCGCGAAAGCCATCCCCACGCGTGGCGCCCGTCGTGAACTGCCCGTCGATATAGGTCAGCGCTATCGCCAGACCATCCATCTTGTGCTCACAGACCATATCGAATTGCTCTACCCCCAATAACTTTAAGGTGCGGGTATGCCATGCATATAAATCTTCCGTAACAAAAGCATTTCCAAGAGAAAGCAGCGGCAGAGGATGCTCCACCACGCCGAAGGCTTCGATGGGCGCAGCGCCCACTCTTTGCGTGGGAGAATCAGGCGTCAGGAGTTGGGGATATTGCGTCTCAAATCGGCGCAATTCCTGCATTGCGCTATCATATTCTGCGTCACTAATCTCCGGGCTATCCAGCACATAGTAACGGTAGTTATGATAATTGAGCTTTTGTCTCAGCTCCTCGATTCGTTTCTGGACGGCAGATAAATCACTCATAGGCATATTATATCGAAACCTATTCTAACATAAAACAAGGAGAGGAGCTTAAAGCTCCCCCGCACACACAATTATTATTACCCAAATATAAGAATGTTTGATTACTTTCTTACGAAGTAGTAAAATCAACGTAAAATACGGCTGGTTACTATGGGATGATTAATTATTATGGTAGTAAGAGATATTCCTGTTAATCATAATATTTTACTGTGGGCAAGAAAGGAGGCTAATTTGTCTCCGGCACGTGCTGCTATAAAAGCTCATATTAAAGATTTGAAAGCTCGTGGTGAAAAGGATACTTTACCATCTGCTACTAGACTTGAAAGATGGGAAAATGGGACTGATATACCTTCTTTCACACAATTAGAGAATTTAGCAAAGGCTTATAGGCGTCCTGTGTTAACATTCTTCTTGACAAAACCCCCTATCAAACAGACACGTATTAGAGACTTCCGTACTATAGGCAACCAAAGTATAGATTCAGAATCTTTTAGTTCTGAGTTTTCTGCTTTATTACGTCGGATTGAATCTCTTCAGCTCAGCTTACACGATTTAATTCAACTTTCTGGTTCCAAACCACTACCATTTGTCGGGAGTGTAGAAATAAATGTACCTGTTAACCGAATAGTCCAAAATATACGCACTACGCTTGATTATTCTTTGGATGCACAAAAGAGGGCTGGAAATAGTGATAAACTATTTTCTGACATTAGAATAAAAGCTGAGGAAAAAGGACTTTTCATCCTTCTTGAAGGCAATCTTGGTAGCTATCATAGCGATATTGAACCAGATGTTTTCCGAGGGGTCTCTATTAGTGATAATTTAGCTCCTTTAATCGTTGTGAATCCAAATGATTCTAAAACCGCTAGAATTTTCACTTTAATTCATGAGATTTGCCATATTTGGCTAGGTGATACAGGTGTATCTAATTGGATTAGCCTTAATACCGATACCAAATCTATCTTCCAGAACGAGCTTGTCTGTGATCGAGTTGCGGCAGAATTTCTTGTTCCTCATGATGACTTGGTAAAAGAATGGCAGCAACTAGGCATTGGCAATATCGATAACAAGATACAGCTTATATCCGATATTTATGCTGTCAGTACAATTGTCGTTGCGAGAAGAATTTTTGAATTGGGATATATAGAAAGGGATTATTATTGGAATTATTATAACCAATGCAAAAGCGAATGGGACAAGCTTAAAGAAACCATACACCAAAAGAAAAATGTCCCAAGTTATAGAAACAGGATGCGTAGTAGGCTCGGCAACAGACTCATATCGACGGTCATGGGTGCAGCAAGAGAAGGGAAAATATCTGACTTGGAAGCCTCGCGACTGCTAAGTGTGAAAATAAATCACTTTGACGATATTAGTTAATATGACTGATACAAAATTTATTATTGATGCAGACGCTCTGATACATGCCTACCGTTATGATTTTCCTCCAGATGGTAATCATGGCGGCTTTTGGACATGGTTAAATGCTCTTGCTCAAACAGTTGACATAGTGATACCTGAATCAGTTATTCGAGAAATCAATGCAGGGAATGATGGGCTCGCTGCCTTACTACATCAATTAACTAACTTGAAAAATGAAGCTAGTCTAAATTGCATAAGAACAATACCTCAAGTCTTACAAGCTTACGGTGATTTAACCGAGATTGACATGGACTTTATTGGTAATAAAGCTGACCCATACGTTATAGCCCATGCCATTGATATGAATGCCACTGTGGTCACAAATGAGATCCCTCAACCTGGTCTTACTATCCCTAGGAATAAAAAAATACCAGATATTTGTGCGAGTCTTCATGTCAATTATGTAAGATATCCGCATTTTATTTGGGAAATGCACCAGTAATTTAAACTGTCTATTTATTACTATTCTCCTATCTTCCTCCTACGTCTATTGACATCCTTAAACTTCCCCTTGTGCCATTATCTTAAAATTTCTGCTATAATTCTGGTAAATGTAATCACAGGCAGGCATGATTAATATGGAAAAAATTAAGTTCGTCTATTATCAGGAAAACAACTTCTGGATTGGATGGCTCGACGAATATCCCGACTACCGGACACAGGGCTCAACACTTGAAGAACTTAAAGAGAACCTGATAGACATTTACGAGGACATCACCACCGGTAAGGTTCCCCATGTACGAAAATATGGGGAATTAGTAATCGGATGAAACGAGTCGAGCTCATTAAAAAAATTGAGGGTATGGGATGTATTTTTGTCCGTCACGGCGGTAAACATGACTGGTATCAGAACAAGAATACAATGATATCACAACCAGTTCCGAGACATCGTGAAATAAATGATACGCTGGCAAAACACATTCTAAAACTGCTTGGTGATTAGACAGGTCAATTAGTATCGGATCAGCTGGGAGGAGATTAAAGCTCTCCTCCTTCTTTTACTTTAATAGTATCCATCAAAAACCCCCTTGTGCCTGATAGGGATTTACAGTAAACTAATTGTGGGAAATTAAAATCCCTCTCAATCTCCCTTTGCGAAAGGGAGAGGTTTAGGTTTTCGGGGGTAAATATGGCTGAAATCCGACCGTTCCGCGGTTTACGTTACAATCAATCACTCGTTAAAGACATGTCAACCGTAATCTGTCCGCCATATGATGTGATTCCGCCGTCTCTGCACGAAGACCTGCACAAGCGTAACGACCATAATTTTATCCGGTTGGAAGATTCGAACGCATCCCCTGATGATACCCCCGCAAATAATAAATATACCCGCACCGCCGCTACTCTGGCGCAGTGGCTGGAACAAAAAATCCTCATTCCGGAAACGTCTCCGGCAATCTATCTCCACGACCATTATTTTCGTCTTCAGGGGAAAGACCATATGCGCCGGGGCATCATTACCCGCGTCCGACTGGAAGAATGGGATAAGATGATTATCCGTCCCCACGAAGGTATTCTCTCTGCGCCGAAAGAAGACCGGCAGAACCTGCTCTGGGCATTGAAGGTGAATACCAGTCCGGTGCTGATGATGTATCAGGACCCGGAACGAATAATCGCTTCCGCGCTCGCTAAAGAAACGCGCAAAAAACCGGTGATTAATACTACTATCCCCGAAGGTGATAAACATAAAGTCTGGGCGATTACCGAGTCTGAAGTTATCAATCAAATTGCCGGCGCTATGGCTAACCAACCGTTTTATATCGCTGATGGACACCACCGCTACACCAGCGCGTTGACCTACCGCCGGGATAAGATGGCAATGACACCGGGAACATCGTCCGATGATGCCGTTAACTTCGTGATGTCCACACTGGTGGATTTCGCCGACCCGGGATTAATAATATTAGCGCCGCACCGCCTTATCCGCGGACTATCGAAAACAGCGCTTGCCGAGCTTGTAACGAAGCTGGGAGCATTTTTTGAAGTAACGGAAATGCCGGCAAACACCCGCGATGCATGGCAGAAGCTGGATGCTGTTCTCTCCAATCCGGATGGAATGAGACTCGGCTTTTACAGCACAGACTCAGATAAATTCTATGCCTTGAAACTGCGGAATGCCGAAGCGATGGCGGAAATTATGCCCCTTTTCCATAGCGAACTGTACCGGAAATTAGATGTTAGCGTGCTCGACCATCTCATTCTGGAGAAGATACTGGGGCTGGGCGTTGGTGGCAGTGACGAAGTAAAGATCAGTTTCAGCACCGACCGTGAGGAAGCTGTGAAACAGGTAAACAGAGGGGAACATCAGCTTGTCTTCTTCCTGAAACCGGTCAAGCCGGAGCTTATCAAAGCCGTAGCTGATGCCAATGACAAAATGCCCCGCAAGTCCACCTACTTCTATCCCAAAGCGCCCGCAGGTCTGGTGGTAAACCCGCTGTTCACTGTGTAATCTCGGTTGCCATAAATCACCTAACACTATTTTCCAACACTGTCGTTCCGTGCGCCTGTCCCGCTCCTGAATCTAGTTCAGGACAAGACTTTATACGGGATGACACGGAATCCATATTAATAACTTGGATTCCCGATCAGGTCGGGAATGACATTGGGACTACGCTCGCCGCTATTCATTTCCCGTTCAACGGTGTAGAATCTTAGTTACATGAAAATCTTTATTGCCATTCTGCGGTTATTATTCATAGTCTGTCTGCCTGTTTTGCTTGTAACCGCTACCATCGCCGGGGCGGT
>JAQTPO010000193.1 GCA_028712845.1 Dehalococcoidales bacterium
CAGCATACAATAAAAAAGTCTGCAGTCACACAACTGTAATTGAGACCCAAAGGAGGTGGAGTGTGTGACCAATGTGGTGGCGGGTGGCAACGAGAGCTTCGAAAGCTTACTGCGCCGGTTTACCCGCAAAGTGCAACAGGATGGTGTCCTGAGTGAAGTGCGCCATCGTGAGTACTTTGAGAAAAAAAGCATCAAGCGCAAACGGAAAGCGGCCGCAAAACGACGCAAGAGTTCCCGCATAGCGAAAAAGCGCGTTTAATTCCGTTTTAGGTATTAGCTAATGATGGAAGCGTCTTTAAAAGAAAAACTGAATAATGACCTCAAACAGGCTCTCAGGAGCGGCGACAAGGTCAAACTTGGCACGATTCGTCTGGTGCTCTCAGCGGCTAATAATGCTGAAATTGCCAAACGAGGCAAGCTCGCTGGTGCTTGCACTGAGCTCTCGGCAGAAAAAAGCGCCGAGATTGATAAACAGTCCAGTCTTACTGATGCCGATTTCATTACCGTTATTGCAAGGGAAATCAAACAGCGTCATGAGAGCATCGATGCCTATAAGCTTGGTAATCGTCCCGACCTTGTGGCTCAGGAAGAAGCGGAACTGGCAGTCCTGCAGAGCTATATGCCCAAACAGGTGAGCCGTGACGAAATCGTCGCTGTCGCTCACCGTGTCATTGTGGAAGTTGGCGCCCGCAGTCCGACTGATAAGGGCAAGGTAATGCCGAAAGTCATCAGCGAGCTTAAAGGCAAAGCGGATGGCAGGGAAATTAATGCCGTCGTCACCGAACTTCTGAGCGCTATTCGCTAAAGACCTTCTCGAACATTAATAGCTTAGAAGGGGGCGAAAGCCCCCTTCTTCTTTTTATTTTTCTTGTCGTTGCGAGTCCCGATATAATCGGGACGTGGCAATCTAAAACCATCCACGTGAGTGACTCCCCTATGTAATGAAATTGATTTGCTGCCATAACTCTTTCTACCATACTCGTTTTATGATGAGCATCTGCTGGATTCCCGCCTGCGCGGGAATGACTGATAAGAGATGAGAACTGCGTAAAAACCAGTATGCAATACAGTAGTCTTTTACCCCTCTTTTCTGCTAATATAAGGTTGTCAACTCCGCAGAAACGCTATGCATAGAATTGAAATCCGTCTAAAAAACAATGTTCCTGATGCCCGTGGTCTCGGTCTCGTAAAAGACATCGCCGACCTCGGTATCAAATCGGTTTCCAATGCTAAAGTTGCCGATATTTACTATCTGGATGCCAATTTAACTAAAAAACAGCTTGACCTCATCTGTCGTGCGCTTCTCGCCGACCCGGTGACACAGGACTATCAGTTCGATTCTCTCAGCGATGAGGCAAAACAGGCGGGAGCCCATGTCATCGAGGTTACTTATAAAGCCGGCGTCGTCGATCCAGTGGAAGAAACTGTTCTAATTGGCTTGAAAAACCTTGCCATTAACGGCGTGAAAGCGGTTAAAACTGCCAAACAATACATCATCGAAGGGAAAGTAACCGCCAGACAACTGGCAAAAATCAGCAGTAAGCTTCTGGTAAACCCTATCATCCATCATGTTATTGAATCCGGGCAATTTACCTTTACGGCGAACCCGCAGTACAAATTTAAACTGATACAAATCGACCTTCTACATGATGAAAAAAATGCGCTGGCAGAAATCCGGCGCAATTACACTTTCTCGGAACTCGAGCTCAAAGCGGTCAGAGATTATTACTGCCGTCTGGGCAGGAATCCCACCGATGTCGAACTGGAAACGCTGGCGCAGACATGGTCGGAGCACTGTGTTCACAAGACTTTCAAGGCAAAAATTAACTATGACGGCAAAACCGTTAATAATATTCTGAAGAGCACCATTTCCCGTGTTACAAAAGAACTGGACAAACCCTGGTGCCTTTCTGTATTTGTCGATAACTCCGGTGTCATTGATTTCGATGGCAAATGGGCGATTTGTTTCAAAGTGGAAACCCACAACCATCCTTCGGCGGTAGAGCCGTATGGCGGCGCCGCTACCGGTATCGGCGGTGTGGTTCGCGACCCGCTAGGCACAGGACTGGGCGCCAAACCGATTCTGAATACGGATGTTTTTTGCTTTGCCCCGCCTGATTTTCCCCATGAGAAATTGCCGAAAGGCGTCCTGCATCCGCGCCGTATTTTTAAAGGCGTGCGCGCCGGTGTGGCTGATTATGGAAACAGGCTCGGGATTCCCACGGTGAATGGCGCCATCCTCTTCGACGAGCGTTATCTGGCGAATCCCCTGGTCTATTGCGGCACGATGGGTCTTATGCCGGTAGAAATGGCACAACCGCGCAAACACAAACCCGGTGACCTGATTGTCGTTGTCGGAGGGAAGACCGGGCGGGATGGCATTCACGGGGCTACCTTTGCCTCCGAACAGCTTACCGATGAATCAAGCACCGTCTCTTATACTTCAGTGCAGATTGGCAATCCTATTGTTGAAAAGAAGGTCATCGATATTCTTTTGCAGGCGCGTGACAGAGGACTGTACAGTCGTATTACCGATTGCGGCGCCGGCGGTCTGTCATCCGCTGTCGGTGAAATGGGGGAAAAAACCGGTGCCCGTGTGGATATCGAGAAAGTGCCCTTGAAATACTCCGGCTTAAACTATGCCGAAATCTGGATATCCGAAGCTCAGGAGCGTATGGTAGTTGCTGTGCCGCCGGAGAAACTGGGTGAATTTACAAAACTCTGCGATAGTGAAGATGTGCAGATGGCGGTGCTCGGTGAATTTACCGACGACCGCCGCCTCCAACTTTTTTATAATGGTCACCAGGTTGCCGACCTGGATATGAAATTTCTGCATGAGGGCATTCCGCAGTGGAAATTGAAAGCGGTGATGAAGCAACCGAAGAATCCTGAACCTGATTTTGCTGAGCCGCGTAATTTAGGCAAGTCACTGAAAGATATTCTGGCAACGTGGAATGTTTGCAGTAAAGAGTGGGTCATCCGCCAGTACGACCACGAAGTGCAGGGCGGTACGGTCATCAAGCCTCTGGTCGGTAAGACTAATGAGGGTCCCGGTGATGCC
>JAQTPO010000194.1 GCA_028712845.1 Dehalococcoidales bacterium
ACTTTTTCCTGAAAAAAGAGAACGGCGTTTACGAGTTCAGCAAGAAAATAGGGGATGCTCAAATAAAAGCTACCCAGAATACCAAACTGATAGAACTGTTCAAACGGGCTTCCAGATATGAAGGCAAGGGTTGCCTCAATGCCGTAGATAATGTCTTGAAAAGGATAGCCCCGCAATTCGAAGGTAAGAATTTAACCACCTTCACCTTTAGAGATATTGATACTACGCTCTTAAAATTGGAAAGAGACCTGGCAATCGAGAGAGGGAAACTCTCCGATAAAAGTGCTGAAGCCCAGATTCAGGTAATGCAGAGAAAGCAGAATCTGGGAATGAATGCCATCCTCACCGTATCTCTGGCTCTGGCAAGGGCAGTAGCTCATATCCATGGTAAAGAACTTTACGGTATCATCAGAGAAGAAGTGTTCTCGATCATCGACAGCGTAGCTAAAGACTATCAGGTCCAGATAAAAGGCAAGGAAGTTTCTGATTATATTGTAGCCTTAAAAGAAGTAAACCGTATTCTGGAAAAACAGAATAAGCCGCTGTATGAAGTTTTAAGAGAGAAGACAAAAATATATATGGTCTAAGCTCCTTTTGTTTCAGTCTTGCGCAAGAATTAACTTTGCCTGTTCTACTGTTTGACCGGTAGAACAGGCAAATAGCCAAAGATGCGGAGGGATTAACCTGTATCATGTTGCAGAGGTAAATAATGACCGCTAAAATTATTGACGGCATCTATCAACTGAAGATACCCATACCCAATAATCCCCTCGAAAACACCAATATTTATATCATTCAGGGAATTAAAAACTTTACACTGATTGATACTGGCTGGGGTAGTGAGGAAGCATTCAATTCATTAAGTCAACAACTGGCTGAAATTGGAGTTAGCTTCCAGAAAATCACGCAAATCATTGTCACCCACGCCCACTTCGACCATTATGGACTGGCAGGCAGAGTTAAACAGCTTTCTCACGCTAAAATATACATGCACCATGCTGACCGGGAGATTTTCCGCACACGGTACGCCGTCACGGAAGAGTTTATGCACCAGAGCGAACAATGGTTCAGACTGAACGGCGTTCCTATCGCCAAATCAGGTGTGATACGAATGCCATTCGGTGGTCTGGGGAAACCTGTCCCGGCACAACCCGATATTCTTCTCGATGGCGGAGAGACTTTAAACTGTGACGGTTTCAATGTGAAAGTAATCTGGACGCCGGGTCATTCTCCGGGTCACATCTGTCTCTATGACGCTGTTCACAAGCTATTATTTGCCGGCGACCACGTTCTGCCCGTTATCACCCCAAACATCAGCCTGATGCCTCAATCTAACGGTAATCCGCTCGGCGATTTTCTAAAGTCGTTATTTGCCGTTAAAAATCTGGATGTGTCCCTCGTTTTGCCTGCCCACGAGACTATTTTCAGCAACCTGTCAGAACGGATTGAGGAAATTTTTCATCATCACGAAATGAGAAGCGCTGAAATCCTTAAAGCCTTGAGCCGCAGCCTGATGACTGCTTACCAGATTTCAAATCTGATTACGTGGATGCCGGAGTTAGGCGGTGTTAAATTTGAAGACCTGATGCCCGGTGACAAACGCGCCGCTGTCTCCGAAACCCTCGCCCACTTGAAAGCAATGAGTGTCAACCGGAAAGTTACCGCTTTTAATCAAAATAGTATTGTTTACTACCAATGTATCTGATAAAATCGGATTGGGAATATCAACTAAATCAAACGCACCACTAGGAGAAATGAATGACGGTCAAAATCGGTATTAATGGTTTCGGAAGGATTGGCAGACTAACTCTACGGACAATCAATCAGTATCACCGCGGTAATCTTGAGATAGTTGCGGTCAATGACCTTACGGACAACAAAACAAATGCCCATCTCTTGAAATGGGATAGCACCTACGGTAAATATCCGGGTACAGTTGAAGCCGCAGAAGATTCTATCATTGTCGATGGTAAGAAAATTAAGGTGCTGGCAGAGAAAGAGCCGGCAAAGATACCGTGGAAAGATTACGGCGTCGATATTGTAATTGAATCCACCGGCCGCTTCACCGATGCTACCAAAGCCGTGGCTCACCTCCAGGGTGGCGCTAAGAAAGTGCTCATCTCCGCACCGGCTAAGAACGATGATGTCACCATCGTGCTGGGAGTGAATGAAGATAAATACATCCCCGAAAAACATAAGGTGATTTCCAATGCTTCCTGCACCACCAACTGTCTGGCGCCGGTAGCCAAAGTGCTCAACCAGACTTTTGGCATCAATAAGGGTTTTATGACTACGATTCACTCTTATACCAACGACCAGAAAATCCTGGATGTTTTTCATGATGACCTGCGCCGGGCGAGAGCCGCCGCCATCAGTATTATCCCCACCACCACAGGCGTCACCAAAGCCATTGCCCAGGTTATCCCGGAGCTAAAAGGAAAACTCAGCGGAATGGCATTCAGAGTGCCGACACCGACCGTATCAGTCTGCGACCTATCGGTGGAACTCAGCAAAGATGTTACCGCCGAGCAGGTGAATCAGGCATTCAAAGCCGCCGCTAACGGCGCACTGAAAGGTATCCTGGAGTATTGTGAGGAGCCGCTTGTCAGTGTGGATATCAAGGGCAATCCGCACAGCTCTATCGTGGATGCGCTCAGCACCATCGGTATCGGCGGCAATATGATCAAGGTTGTTGCCTGGTACGACAACGAATGGGGTTACAGCTGTCGCTTAGGCGACCTCGCCGACTACGTTGCCAAAAAGGGGTTGTAAAGACATACATCAGCTAAAAGCTGAGTACCTTCGGGCTATCAGCAGTCAGTAAATTCAAAGAGGGGGCAAAAGCCCCCTCTTCTTTTTTGTCATTCCCGCGCAGGCGGGAATCCAGCACCATTACCCCCCATTCTGACGGAAGTCAGTATCCAGTGGAAGCCCGAAGGGCAGAGTCCCACGTGCTTGCACGTGGGTGAATGTCGTGATAGCGATATGAGGTGGTAGAATAGGTGAGTGGAAATAAGGCTATCGGGACACACAGCATACCAAACGG
>JAQTPO010000195.1 GCA_028712845.1 Dehalococcoidales bacterium
CTGGCGCTCGTAAACCATGGGTTCGTCATCGAGGAAGTATGGGTATGGCTCATCCTGGTTGCGCGTTTTATCAGAGTAGTGGACCGTTTCCTCGGGGACGGGTTCGTAACGCGCAATGTCTTAGCCCTGGTAGAAGGTTTCGAGGAAGAGATAACAGATCGGGTTTTGGAACGCATTATTGCCCGTATACAAGCGGATATGGATCGTGCTGGCTTCAGCCACGGGATTGCAGATGTATTAGTAAAGAATAAGGCGGCGGTATTACGGCGCGTCCGGTCTGCAACTCCCCGCGAAGGACTCGTGCCGGAACTCGCCCATATTGTAGGGTTAGATGCAGCTCTGGAGCGTGCCGAAGAACGATCGTACGATGCTGTCGTGGGAATAGTAAACAGCGAAGAAGTGGACCACGCCCTTCGCGACATAGTCAATTCTTTGTTCTCAAGTGTTCGCAACGAATTGGGAAAAAGGAGTTGGCGTCAGCACCTCGGGATCAGGCATCGACAGACAAAAACGTGAAAAATTACTGAATCCGTATGTTCCGCGTTGTGGCGAGGGAATGTAATTAATGATTCAAAGACAGAAGTCCAAGCGTAAGAGCCACTTCGCCAGGTATCGTCAGATCACGATGGTGCTGGTTAAGCACAGGCTTGCCGACTTGATAAAGACCTTCGGGCTTGAGAAATTTTTGCCTTTGCATTGGGTTCCTCCCGGTAATCCCTGGCATAAAGAGGTTTACACCTCGTCACAACGTACTCGAATGGCCTTGGAAGAATTAGGGACTACCTTCATCAAGGTGGGCCAAATCCTTTCAACCAGAACTGATATATTTCCGCAGGACTTTACTATGGAGTTGGCCAAGCTCCAGAATTCTTTGTCACCTCTTCCCCTCGAAACGATTAAAAAGGTAATCGTGGATGAACTTGGCCATCCCGTTGAGGAACTTTTCAGTTCCTTTGACCCCAAACCTCTTGGTGTAGCATCTATCGGTCAGGCTCATGCGGCTACGCTTAAAGATGGTACTGAGGTCGTAATCAAAGTGCGTAAACCCGGCGTTATGGAACAGGTAAAAGAAGACCTGGATATCCTGCGTCAACTTGCGGAGGGCGCAGCGAAACGCTCGGAATTTTCGTATCACTATAACCTTACCGGAATTGTAGAAGAGATCGCAGACACCATTACGGCCGAGTTAGATTATATTCGGGAAGGGCATAGTGCTGAGCACTTTGCCCGGTTTTTTCAAGGAGACCTCTCCATACACACCCCGAAGATTTTTTGGCAACACACTACTCCCCGGGTAATCGTCCTGGAGCGCATTCGCGGAATTGGTATTCTGGATGTAGCAGATCTGGACAAGGCCGGTTTTGACCGGAAAGCACTGGCCAAGCGCAGTGTAAACATATGGTTAAAAATGGTCTTTGAAGACGGGGTGTTTCACGCTGATCCTCATCCGGGAAACTTGTTTGTTGAGGCGGATGGGCGCCTGGGTTTGATAGATTTCGGCATGGTCGGTATTGTGGACGACGAGGTTCGCGACCATCTGGCCAGCGCGGTCAGAGCAATTATCGAACGGGATGCAGACCTTCTGGTGGACTCGATATTAGATTTGGGTGCGGTCGCTCCGGTAAATTCGAGAGAAACTCTCCGAAACGACCTGAAGCATATCATGGGTCATTATCCCCAGATGGCGGAATTCCATCTTGCCACTAACCTGGGGGAGCTATTCACCGTAATACGCCGTAACAGTGTGCAGCTACCTGCTAACACTTTCTTGCTACTTAAAACCATGACGATGGCGCAGAGCCTGGGAAGAGGGTTGGATCCGGATTTCGATTTCTTCCAGGAGATAGAGCCCCACGTCAAAAAGGCACTCAAGAAGAGATATTCACTCTCTGCTCTCCTTAATCAAGTGCCTTCAGCGATATCCGACTTAGCTGTTTTTAGTGTTGGTTTACCCAATCGACTGTTAAGGATAGTCAAATCAGTTGAGCGAGGTGAACTTCACTTCCGCACAGATGTTAGCGGCCTCGAACTCCATCTGGAACACCTGGAACGAATTGTCAGGATGCTGGTGATAGGTATTATCATCGCCGCCATAATCCTCGGATTGGCTATGGTGTTTCTAGCTTACAGGCTGGGACGCTAGCACTCGGAGCCCTCTGCTTTTCCAGGGAAAGTTTCATCTTAAAACTGAAGGGGACAGTTTCACGTTGAAATTAAAGTTTGGGCGATGGTTAATCAAATAGAGCGCTTAAGAGCAACGTTACACAAAACAAAAGACCGTCTGCTTGAGATACCTGCGGTACGGTTAATATCCCGCACCGCAGATGAGTTCGGTAATATTGACGGAGCGCATAAAGCTGCCGGGATAGCCTACTACGCAATCCTATCCATATTTCCCCTGTTACTGGGACTGGTCGCTGTTTTTGGCCTTTTTTTACCTTCAGTAAATCTGCAAGACGAACTGCTAAAGTTTGTAGGCAATAATCTCCCCGGTGCTGCCGATTTCTTGAGGCAAAATATCGAGAGTACCATAAAACAACGGGGCACCATTGGTGTGCTGAGCATAGTTTTACTTTTTTGGGGCGCGAATGCGCTATTCGGTGCCATAAGCCTGGCGATCAATCGCGCCTGGGGAATTTGCCAGTACCGACCTTTCTTCATCAGGAAAGCTAGCGAACTGGGCATGTCATTAGGTACGGGTATTCTATTCTTTCTCTCTTTGGGAACCAGTGCTATCATCTCAATTTTACGCGGAGTATTTGATTTATCGGCGGTAAAACTGATAATAGTAGACGCGGGTGGCAGGTTGGTAGCATTCCTGCTGATATTCGCTGTTTTCCTGTTACTCTATAAACTCATTCCGAACACTAAGACGTACTGGCGTTATGTCTGGCCAGGAGCACTCCTGGCAGCCGTACTTTTCGAAGCCGCTAGAACTCTGTTTGTTTTTTACCTTGAAAATTTCGCTAATTACCAGCTCATATATGGTTCTATTGCCTCTATTATTATCCTGCTTGTCTGGGTATACTATTCGGCATT
>JAQTPO010000196.1 GCA_028712845.1 Dehalococcoidales bacterium
GTACATCCCGAACCCGCTGTCTGTCCATTTTTTAACATGCCTCTCTCAACTCATTGCTGTCTGCTTGCTCTGCGTTCTGTCAAAGGGTAGAATCTAGATAGAGTGATATTATAAGTTTCATGATTATTTGATGGTGGAGGACTAAAGAGATGGCTGAAGAACTGGGTAAGATAGAGAAATTAGATATCGAACAATTCGGCTTGCGCAAAATCTATGTCGTGCCGCTTATTTTTGCCAGCTCTGAAGCACCTCAGGATTTCAAGGAAAAGCTGGAAAGATACTGGCGTGAAGTCAATGAGCAAATTGCCAACCAGGAAGCCAAGGTTGGTAAAATCAAGCGTATTTACCACGAATCAATCTCTATCGGCGGCGAAGAAGGGCTTAAAATTGTGGAGAGAATCAATTCTCTGAGCTATCTCATTGCCAAAGATAAGTGTGATTGCGGAGCTGTCCTCGAACCGACCGAACTGGCGGAGCTGGCTGACGAGTGTATGGACTGGGAGAGATTCTTGCTGATGGGATTCTTCAGCCAAAAAGTGGCGGCAATAGCCACCGAGTTCTATCATCAGTCATCCAAGGTGCGGTATGAATATATCAGTCGGCGTATCGATGAGACTCTGCAAAAGGGTGAGACGGCTATCTTCTTCATCCGTGAAGGTCATTCGGTACAATTCAAGAATGACATCGAAGTTTTCAGTGTAGCGCCGCCGGCTCTGGATGAAATTCACCGCTGGGCACGCGACCGCGCTGAAACGCAGGAAGGAAACAGCGCGGAAAGCTAGGCTCGCTTCTTTTTCAGACAATTATCGACTGCTTTTGCCAGGTTCTCGTGCTCTTCTGCGGAAAGGCGCAGATTGCTCTCCAATTTCCTGATATACCCGTCGATTTCCGGCGATGCCTGCCTCAGCCGCCCGAGTTTTGCGTTCTGCTGTCTGATACTGGCATCGACATCGTCAAAATCCAGGCTCAAGTCTAATCTGTTATCGAAAAACTCGAGGGCTTTCTTGTAAGCTTCGGGGTCATACGCGTTAATCAAGTAGAACGGCATCGGCACCCAGAAGTTCGCCCCGGCAAGATTTCTCGTTTTAGCAACCCACAAAAGGAAGGAATTCAGAGTCGGGCGTCCGCCGGGAGGCGTCTCGAAGTCCATTTCCCGGGATAACTGGTAGGAACTCAGGGCTTTTTTGATTTGCGGCGAATTGAAAGTAGCCCAGGAATCCCTTGGTGTAGTATGTGCGGCGAGGGTAATCATCCCGCCGATAGTGTAAATCTCCTTGGCGTGGCAATAATCCAGTGCGACATCGATTATCAGATTCAGAAATTTGGACCATTCATATCGCGGGATGGTACTCCGGAAAATCACCAGGTCATGTTCAGGACAGGCATAAAAAATGCTTCGTGGAAACTGCACCATGTCATTTTCAATAGCTACTCCACCGAGAGGAAAGAACTCGGCAGGTTCAATTTCGCAGAAAGCCTGCGCATCGAGGTTTTTTCGCAGGTATTCGGTTACGTTGGTCCCGAGTTGTGCGGCGTCCGCTTCCCAGCCCACTATCAAAGTCGGGTTACGTAGTTTGGGCTTAGCGGATAATTTCAGGGATTCGGTCATGTCCCTTTATCCTTTTTCTTGAAGAATTCATCGATATGTTCTTTGAACCACTGCTCATCCTCTTCGCTGATGGCTTCCTGCTTTGTCGGGCGGGCTTGTTTTCTCTGCTCCAAGCGCTCCTTGATTTCCTGAGGAAATTGCTGATAAACATTGGCTACTACCGCTTCCATCTGCATAATCATATCTTCCAGAGTATTCTGCGTAAGGCTAATGCCGATAATTTTTGCCAGTGTTTCCAGCACAGCCTTCGATGCCTTGGGATATGGAAAGGGTATTCTGGAAAGGTAGTCCGGTATTTCCCCCATCAGGCAGATGCCATCGATGCCTCTTCTTTTAGCGGCGCCGATTATTAGACCATTCAAGCCGGTAATGCTTCCCTGGTTACCTCTGCCTTCCACTTCGCTCATCAGGATGGTATTATCATAATTCCGGAGTTCCGGTAAGAGCTGTTCGCGATTAGCTACTGCCCAGACTTTGGAGCGCATGCTATGGTGAGTGATGGCAACTGCCGCACCTGATGTATAGATACGCCGGCAATTGAATTTCTGTGCCACATCCAGAACCATGTTCGCCATTTCATAAGCCCGTTTCCCCTCGGCATAAACGCTTTCGCCGGTGGCAGGTTGCTCCTCGCCGGTAAAGAACAGCAAATCCCTGTTAGCCATCCGCTTGTAGTAAAATTTACTGTTGGGGAAACTCATATCGGTCAAAATACTGGCGCGAATAACCACTTTGTTGGGATAGAAAAAGTCCCATGGCTCTATCTCCCCGAGCTCTTCTGCTTGCAAAATCTGGCGCAGAGTCTCCACGGTGATGATGCCGACATTGCCGATACCCGGCCAGCCGACAACCATATCGGGGTTGTTAAGTTCCGGCTCTTGATGAAGGATAATCCCCAAGTAGTTTCACCTCTCTTGAGACAGCTGTAATGATAATTCTATCCTGAAATCCCTTAGCAGGACAAGTCGGGTATAAATGACACTTGTCTAGCCTCTCCCTTACCTTTGTAATGGGCGATAAGATTTGCCACGAGTCATCATTAGTGATAATATTGCCTACAAAGGTAAAGGACACTAAATGTAATGGCGCAGTAGCGATGACAAATAAAATGAAGCTCCTTATCGGTTTGCTGGTTTCAGGTTTAATCTTAGTTGGTGGCAGCACATGGTTCTTACTTAATCCTGTACGGCAGGACGCACTATTAGAGATAACGGTGACGCCTGCCCCGGGTGCTTTTTTGACCAATTCGGAAGAAGCATCTTCGGAAGTCTTGATTAAGGATATTCAAATTAGCAAAAGTGTTAGTGATGAACAATACATGTCCCCTTGGTTTCCTGGTAACATAGTGAATGCGGGTGAATTCATTTTGGTAGTCAGCGGTAGTATCCAAAACCAACATCAGGAAAACAAAGAAATAGCCATGTATGC
>JAQTPO010000197.1 GCA_028712845.1 Dehalococcoidales bacterium
ATTAATGGAAGGATACGCCCTCTTCCTTTCTATGAAAAGAATTTACACAATATAAGTTACACTACCAACCCATTCAATATATTGACAAACGAGCGAAATTATCGTTACAATAGATAACGGGTGTTATGCATAATATTCTGGAGGATTCTTTGAGACATAAAGAAGTTGTTGGTTCTTCATATATTGCTAAGAAAAAAATTCGTACTTTCAGCAGTGACCGTGCACTTGTTAAGGTTAGGCGTGATGAGATACTGTTAGAAGCGTGTAAAGCTTTTAATATCGGTGGGTATGACGGCACAAGCGTGCGTACTCTTGCTAAAGCCCTTGGGAAAACTACGGGAGTTTTATATCACTACGTTGGCTCTAAGAAAGACATCCTCTATCTAATCTTAGAATTCACCGTGAAAGATGAGCAGGATATGTTTGCAGACATACGCAATAAAACTAATGATCTAAGCCCAAAGGAAACTCTCAAAGAGGCATTTAGGCTTTATGTGAAGGGACTTGATAAATATGCAGATACACATATTTTTGTGAACCATATTTTAGTCAACCTCAAAAGCGACGAAAGGCATATGGTGCTTGATTCGGGTAAGCGGATTACTGCCTTTTTTGAAGGTGTGCTGCTGAAAGGCGTTCAAGCTGGGGAATTTTATAAACACGACGCAAATATGCTAGCTCAAAACATAAACATGGTAGGAGCATCTTGGGTGACCAGAAGGTGGTACTGGAAAAAGTTTTACACTATTGAGGAATTTATCAGTGGACAAATTGAGATAATCTTGCGGGTAATAAGCTATTCAAACACCAACGAAAAGTCTAAAGGACCGGCTGACGGAATGAAGTCAGAATGAATCAGGAATCTGACCCGCCCCACTCCGTCTTTGACAAGATAAGAAATAGGTCTTCTGAAAAGGAGTAGTGAATTGGCACAGGAAATTGTTGAAGCCCCAATTACAGGCACAGTTATCAGTATCGAAGTTAAGGTTGGCGGTAGAGTTGAAGAAGGAGATGTTCTTCTTTATATTGAATCCATGAAAATGGAAAATCCTATTATGGCTCCGCTGAAAGGCACAGTTACTGAAATCAAAGTTGCCGTTAAACAGGTGGTAGAAACCGGCAAACCGCTCGTTATAATCGAGTATTAAAAGCTGAGGCATCAAAAAAAGGAGAAAGAACATTATGGATATGAAGTCAGGACTCGAAGAACTAAAGAGACGACGTGAGATAGCTGTCCAGATGGGAGGCAAGGAAAAAATTGAGAAGCAACATGCTCTGGGCCGACTGACCGCACGGGAGAGGATTAGTAAACTTCTCGACCCTGACAGCTTCGTGGAGTCAGGACTCCTTGAGCAATACGAAATGCGCGGGGGTGACGACGGTAAAGAGCTTCATCCTGCGATGGTTTCTGGCTTCGGGAAAATAGATAGCCGCTGGGTTGTTGTTCGTGCAGACGATCGTACCATACTTGCAGGTACGGACGAACAGAAGCCGGATGGACGACGCAATCGTGGCATGGCGGTTGAGACTCCTCTGGATGTAAAAAGCTATCCGAACATTCTCCTTGGTGATGGCGGCGGTGCCAGGCTTCAGAATATTATGGGGTCTTACGGAGTCCTCGCTCTCACCTACCCGATGCGGCGTCTAATGGCTCCGAGAAGGTCTCCTTTTATCACGACAATTATGGGTGACTGCTTCGGAGCGCCAACATGGTCGTCCGCCGCTGCTGATTTCGTGGTTATGGTCAAGGGTACCTGCATGGCTGTTTCCAGTCCGCGGGTGCTCGAAATAGCCCTGGGTGAAAAAGTCACTCCACAGCAACTTGGCGGTTGGGAGATACATGCAGAATACACCGGCGAGGTTGATGCCTTTGCTGATGACGACGAGCACTGCCTTCGGATTGTCAGGGAGTTTCTTAGCTATATGCCTTCCAACTGTAACGAAGAACCGCCGTTTGTCCCAACCCACGACCCGTCTGACAGAAAGCTTGATGAGGTACTGGCTTTGCTCCCGGACAAAACCAACCGGGTCTATGATATCCGCCGCATTATTAAATCAATCGTTGATGATGGTAAATTCATGGAACTAAAACCATTTTTTGGAAAATCGCTCGTTACCTGTCTAAGCCGGATGGCGGGAAGGACGGTGGGTATCATCGCTAGTCAGACCCTATATAATGCCGGCGCAACCGGCCCCGATGAATGCGAGAAGGCAACCGAGTTTATCGTTCTTTGTGATTCATATAACATACCCTTAATATTTATCGCCGATACCCCTGGTAACCTTGTTGGTAGCGCCGCAGAAAAGCGAAAGATACCACTCCGCATCGTGGTTTGGCTTGAATCACTCGCCATGACGACGGTACCCAAAATTACGCTTATCATACGTAAAGCCTATGGAATGGCGATTTCACATATGTGCGGAACCAACTGCGGTCCGGATTTCATTGCGGCTTGGCCTACGGCGGAGATTAGCTTTATGTCGCCGGAAGCCGCCGCAAACGTAGCCCACTTCCGAAAAATACAGTCGTCTCCCAACCCCGAAGAAGAGAGACAACGGTTAATCAAGATAATGGAGCGCGAGAGCGCCCCGTGGCAAGCAGTGGAAAAAGGTGCCCTCGATGATGTCATCGATCCCCGCGAAACAAGAAAATACATTATCGACCGGCTGGAGATAATTCGTGGCGCCAGAGGCAACTTCCTCAGTAAAAAATTGCTTCAATCATGGCCTACAGGGTTCTAATCTGGTTTACACTTGGGTAGATAGTGCACCCCATAACGAGTCCAACCGATACGCGACTTTTTCCACTTATTAAAGATTTCGGCAAGGTTCTCTTTTGGTTGATATTAACTTTCTTTATCAGAAATCTGGTCATAGTTAATCCTAATCAATCATCCCGATGTCCCTATGAGTGTTCCACACGACAAAGAAAACGATGTACATCGCTCCCTGGAATGTGAACCCTAATTTGTTATATCGATAATAATTCAATCATTAAATATAAGGCGGATATTTAGG
>JAQTPO010000198.1 GCA_028712845.1 Dehalococcoidales bacterium
TCTTTCGTCCTGCCACTCCCCCAGATTCATTCGGTCGAATCGACCTCAGAATGACAAATATGGGGCAGGCTTCGCGGGAATGACATGTAAGTGAAGTATCTTCACCTAACGAATTAACTCTGGATTTCCGCCTGCGCGGGAATGACATTGCGGCATCACGGTGTCGGAATGACAGTCTATCTCTCCATTTCCTTCATCATCTCCACCCGTTCCTGGTGTCTGCCGCCTTCAAATTCGGTGGTGAGAAAGGTCTTTATCATTGCGGGTAGCTGGGACTGGTCGTTTTCGGCGCCCAGACAGAGGATATTGGCGTCATTGTGCCGGCGTGCCCGTTGGGCGGTAAAATCATTGAAAGCCAGCGCCGCCCTGATGCCTTTTACCTTATTCGCCGCCATACACATTCCGATACCTGTGCCGCATATCAAAATGCCGCGTTCGAATTTACCGGAAACAACCGCCCGCCCGACCTGCCCGGCGATTTGCGGATAATCTACCCGTTCTTCCGTATATGCGCCGAAGTCTTTGTACTCCTGTCCTGCTTCCGTGAGCAGGGCGATAACACGTTGTTTGAGTTCCAGTCCTCGGTGGTCGCTGCCGATGGCGATGTGCATTTTATGCCTCCTCTGCCGGTATAATATCGGGCAGGATTTCTCTGAGTTTCTTGATTGAAATTGCGCCCTGTCGTCTGACGATTGGTCGGTTTCCTGAAAGGTCGATTACGGTGGACTCGATGCCTCCGGGGCATTTGCCGCCGTCAATGACCATATCGATTTGTTTGCCAATCTGCTTTATCACTTCTTCAGCAGTCAACGAACTGGGGTGTCCGCTCAGGTTGGCGCTGGTGCCCACAATCGGTTTCCCCAGTCCTTCGATGAGAGCGAGCGGCACCGGGTGATTGGGAATGCGGAAAGCAACTGTTCTGCCGCCGCCGGTGATAGTATCCGGCACAGCGTTGGACTTCGGCAGGATGATTGTCAGGGCGCCGGGAAAAAACTCCCCGGCAAGACGCCATACGGACGGCGGCATTAATTCAACCACCTCTTTTATCTGTGAGGTTTGTGCCAGTAATATCGGTAAAGCCATTCCTTTAGGGCGTCCCTTGACTTGAAAAATTCGTTCCACAGCGAGGATGTCCGTCATACAGGCTCCCAATCCATAGACGGTATCGGTGGGATAAGCCACTAAGCCACCATTTTTGAGAATGGAAACGGCTTTCTTTATCTGAGTTTCAAGATTGGATTCGGGCAAATCTCTTTCCCCTTTCATCATTTCTCACGAAAATAGTATAACACAGCAGTTGTGTTCAGATTAACAGTTTTTTGTCTTTCCGAGTGCAACGAAGAATCCCAGTGTGGGGCGATACCCCGCCCGGAGATTGCTTCATTTCATTCGCAATGACGAGGGAAGGAGAACTGGATACATTTGTCCGCTTCAGGCGGCAGATTGCCGCGCTTCGCTCGCAATGACATTGCGATGTCAGTATGACGCTGTGGTGGTTAAAACAGGCGAGGACGCCTGTTCCACCATACAGGGGGGAAAGTCAGTATGACAGAGGGTTTTTAGAATTTAGAATTTATCCGGGTAGTGCCACTTTGTCAAAATTAGGTTATAATATGGATACATTTTTCTAAAAGACAGATTGACCGCACTTGAAGTAGAGGAATTTATGAGCACAGAATCAGACAAACCAAGGCCAAGCCCGACAGGAAGGGTCACTACCAGCAGTGACATCGAAGTCACCACCTATCTGGAAATTGCCAAGGAAAAAGGCGGCGTTCAGCCATCCCCGGCAAAACAGGCGATTCCTCCTGCCGAACGCGAGGTAATCGTTGTTCTGGATTTTGGCTCGCAGTACAGCTTACTCATAGCCCGGCGGATCCGTGAGTGTAATGTTTACAGTGAGTTGTTGCCTTTCGATACTCCCTGGGAAAAGATAGCCGCTCTCAAACCGAAAGGAATCATAATGTCCGGCGGTCCTTCCAGTGTCTATGAAGCGGGAGCGCCGTTAGCCCCTTCTTACATTTATGAGGGGCGTTTGCCGGTGTTGGGCATTTGCTACGGCTTGCAGGCGATGACTCATCAGTTGGGTGGTAGAGTTATCTCTTCCACCAAGCGGGAATACGGCCATTCCGTTTTGCATATCAGCGACCGGGACTTGCCCCTCTTTGCCGGACTGGAAGAATCACTGACTGTCTGGATGAGCCACGGTGACAGCATCGAGGAAATGCCGCCGGGTTTCAAAGCGCTGGCGTATACTGAAAATACGCCCAATGCTGCCATTGGTAATGATAAAGGAATGTTCGGCATCCAGTTCCATCCCGAAGTTGTCCATACTCCGCAGGGGAAGGCAATCTTAAAGAACTTTGCTTACAACATCTGCGGTTGTAAAGGAAACTGGACAATCGGTAACTTCATTGCCGAAAACCTGGCGTCCATAAAAGAAACCGTGGGCAAGGGCAAGGTCATCAGCGCACTATCCGGTGGCGTTGATTCATCAGTGGTGGCGACATTGATTCATAAAGCAGTCGGGAATCAGCTGACCTGTATTTTTGTCAATAACGGACTCCTGCGGCGCGAGGAAGTGGAAAGAACTTTTAATACCTTCCGTCTGAATATGGGAATGAATATTATCTATGTCGATGCCGTGGAGCGCTTCTTAAACCGTCTGAAGGGTATCACTGACCCGGAACAGAAGCGCAAGGCTATCGGCGGAGAGTTTATCGATATTTTTGAAGAAGAAGCCAACAAGCTGGGCAAAGTGGATTTCCTATCCCAGGGCACGCTTTACCCCGATGTCATCGAGAGTGCTTCGTCAGGCAGTACCGCCTCCGCCAAAATCAAAACCCACCACAACGTCGGCGGATTGCCAGCCAAAATGAGATTGAAATTGATTGAACCTTTGCGCTATCTCTTCAAGGATGAAGTTCGCAAAGTAGGTCTCGAACTGGGACTGCCGGAAGAAATGATATGGCGTCAGCCCTTCCCCGGACCGGGTCTGGCAATCCGTGT
>JAQTPO010000053.1 GCA_028712845.1 Dehalococcoidales bacterium
TCATCTGTGGGCTTGGTGCTATCGCCGCTTTTGCAGCCGGTAAATTAAGTTTGAAGGGCTGATGCTGGTAGCGAATCATTCAGTCAGGGTTTTCTGTGTAGTCAGTATCTTTATTTTTATGCTATAATTTCACCATACTACGTTTGATTTACAAAGAAGAGGAGGGATAAATGGCAAAAGAGTCGATGTTGACAGATGAGATGAAGAAACTAATTGGAGTGGAGTCCGAGCCATCCGTCTTTGAGATTGAAAAAGAGCCAATCAGAAGATGGGCGGATGCTATCGGGGATGCTAATTTGCTTTACCATGATGAGGCGTATGCTAAGAAGTGCGGTTACAGGAGCATAATTGCCCCTCCCGGTTTTATGGCTAATTACGCATTTCCGGTGAAACATGGCGCAGGTGTAAAATTGCCTCCCGTGGGCGACAAAGTGCGTGGTCTCAATGGCGGCAATGAATTTGAATTCCTCAAACCAATACAGGCGGGCGATACTATCACCGAAACCAGTAAAGTTATCAATATGTATGAACGAGAAGGCAAACTGGGCATAATGCTCTTTATCATCGTTGAAGACACTTTCAAGAATCAGAAAGGTGAGACAGTAGCCAAAGCCCGTCATACCGGTATCAGGTACTAAGATTAGAGCGGAAAGGAGAATAAAAGTGACGAAACAGGTTTATTGGGAAGAAATCGAAATCGGCAATGAGGTAACTCCTCTGGTGAAGAAACCGACCACACAACAGTTGGTGAAATGGGCAGGAGCCTCCGGGGATTTCTACCAGATTCATTATGATAAGGATTATGCCCTCGGAAATCAACTACCGGGTTGCATTGTTCATGGCGCTTTAAAAGGCTCATGGTTGGGACAATTACTGGGTGACTGGGTGGGTGAAAAGGGTAAAGTCCTTTCATATGGTTGTAGTTACCGCAGTATGGATGTCCCGGGTGATACACTCACCTGCAAGGGCAAAGTGACCAAGAAATATATTGAAGGTAAAGAACACCGCATCGAGGCTGAAATCTGGGTGGAAAATGGTAAGGGAGAAAAGACAACTCCCGGAACCGGTGTGGTTATCTTGCCGTCCAAAAAGTGAATCCTATTTTCCCGAATAATCAGATAGATATTGATGAGCATTGGGCTTCGAAAAAATAGTTCAATGCTCATTGTTAAACAGCGCTGGGCATATCGGGTCATCGATTATTTGATAAAAGATGGGCAAAGATTAGAAAGTAGGCTGCATTCCTCAAAAGAGTCTCCAGTCTTTAATCTGCAAAGTGAAAAAGAGAACAAGAGGGGAGGAATACTACTTTGAATAAGGTATATCCGAATGTAGATGGAGCAGTAGCGGACATCCCGGACGGAGCTTCCATTGCAATAGCAGGGTTTTTCACTGCAGGTACCCCGGTACCGCTGATTCAAGCGCTGGCAAGACGAAAAGTCAAGAATCTTACCATAATATGCCAGCAGATGGGACCAGGAAACAGCGCGGTTGATGAACTGGTTTTAAATAAACAGGTAAAGAAAGCCATCTGCAATTATCCCTTTTATCGCTCAGTTAAAATGGGTGTACAGTCTCCTTTCGAGCAAGCCGTCCGTGTTGGAGAAATCGAACTTGAGGTTTACCCAATGGGGACATTTATTGAGAAGCTCCGGGCAGGCGGTGCTGGTATTGCAGGGTTCTATACTCCTACAGGAGTAGGCACGATAGTGGAGACGGGAAAAGAAAAAAGGCGCTTTGGTAATCGTGAATACCTACTAGAAGTTGCTCTCAAACCATCTCACGCTTTTGTTTATGCTTATAAAGGTGATAGTATGGGCAATCTCGTTTGCCGCAAAACAGCCAGAAACTACAATCCAGAAATGGCATCGGCAGCAAGTATCACGATTGCCGCTGTTGAGAATCTTGTAGAGCCTGGAGAATTGGAACCGGACATGATTCACATTCCAGGTATCTATGTGCAGAGAATTGTGAAGGTTAATAGACCGAGTTATATTCCGGGCATCTGAATAGCTTCGCAGCGAGGCAGGGAATGGCTGATAAAATTAAAAAGTTGAATGGTATATCACGTGAATTGATGGCGTTAAGAGTAGCCAGTGAGTTGGAAGACGGAACATATGTGAATCTGGGCATAGGTATTCCCACATTGGTTTCTGACTGGATTGAAGGGCGTGATATTGTCTTGCAGGCGGAAATTGGTATGTTGAATACCGGTCCCTTGGCTTCACCTGACAAGGTGGACCAAGACCTTATCAATGCAAGTTGCCAGGCAGTAATTGAACTCCCCGGAACCTGTTATTTTTCAGACTGTGAATCTATGGCAATGATTCGTGGTGGATATATGGATGTTGCCGTTCTTGGCGCTCTACAGGTTTCGGAGAAGGGTGATATAGCTGGCTGGAATAATCCGACCCGCCGTTTACCGCCTCATCTCGGCAATATCGGTGGTTCTATGGATCTGGCAGTGGGCGCTAGAAAGGTGATTGCAGTATTGATGCATACTGATAATGATAGGGAACCTAAGATTCTCAAAAAATGCACTTATCCGCTTACTGCCACGGGTGTGGTTAAGCTAATTGTGACTGATTTAGCGGTTATTGAAGTAACTCCGGAAGGGCTCCTATTACGAGAAGTGGCGCCGGGAATAACTACAGAAGATGTCCAGTCTGTCACTGAACCACGCTTGATAATTAGCCCCAATCTTCGTGAGATGGCATTGTAAAAAACATTTCTCGCTTACCGGTCTAGAATCTGTCTTTCAGATTTTTACGCTGCACTGCGTGACGCAAATTCCCTGCTTTGCGGTAGATTTCTTTCAATCTCGGGATATATCTGATGAAAGGTATTGCTACCACTATCGCTGAAAAAACTATCCATTCCCATCTATCATAGTGAAGCCATGCGGAAAATGGGAAACTGAGCAATCCGATGCCGTAACTGAGAGTTGGGAAGCGGGTAATCAGCAATAGCAATGCAAAAACCCCCAGCCCTACAAGGAAGCCGAAAGGAAACATTACATAACAGAGTACGCCGACGGCAGTTGCCCCGCCTTTTCCGCCGCGGAATTTGAGGAACACCGGAAAATTATGTCCCAGTATAACTACTATACCGGTTGCGTAATATGCCAGCTCCGGGATATTGAGGATGTTGGCGATAAACATAGCGATGACACCTTTGCCGATGTCTATTGCCAGCACTAGTACGCCCCACCAGAAACTGACATTGTAAATGACATTCATTGCCCCCATATTTTTGCTACCGACTTCTCGTATGTCAGTGCCTTTTCTGAATTTGCCGATGATATAGGCAGTCGGGATAGACCCTAAGAGATAAGCGCAAATCAAAGTGATAGCAATCAGTAATCCAGTCACAGGCGTCTCCTTCTTTACAAAAATTGTCTCGTTGATTGAGAATAGAACATTATCTGTTTATCTGTCAATAATGAATGTGGCGGGGTTTGTAATGATATTGGTTTTTAACTTGCGGCTTAAACTATCGGGTGGTTTTATCGTTGTCATCACGTATATTAATTCCTCAGAAGATTAGAGAAATTATTTAGAGAGGAATAGGGGGTTATCTTATGGTGGGGTGTCAAAAAGTCTCAGGCTCTGGTCTGATTCCAATTAATGGCGAGAGCTATAGCTCTACCTGCCTGACGTAGAGAATGGAAGACAGGTAAGCCTGCTTTCACGAAGGCTTCCTGAGCGGTCAAGAACTCCTTCATACCAGTCATATCTAGCGGTGGACGTAATACGAGTAGAATTGGTTTTCCTGTTGCCTTAGTTGTCTGAGTCATCGCCTTTATTGTCGGCTGGAGAAATTCCACAGTTGAGAACCTATCTCCTCCCCAATTACCGATAGGATGGAATCCGAGGTGATAAATGAGCGTATTAATTTCCGGTACACGGCTGACAACTTGCAGAGTAGAGGCAATTGCCTCAGGAGTCGCCAGCGTGGAAGCATCTATCGGATTGGTGAGAATGCTGCCTGCCAGTGGAAGATACTTCAATAGTTCTGCTATCACAGTTGAAGAGAGAGGTGGTAAGTGCAGACCTGCCTTCTCCATTTCATCGCTGGCGAGGACGCTGGGCCCTCCCCCTCCACCCAGAATAGCGATGCCTTTACCCTGTGGCAGTGGGTTTACAAAGCGAAGTGTGACCAATACATCAACCAGCTCGTCGATATCATCTACGCGGATAGTATGCATCTGCCGACACACAGTCTCAAAGACCGCCACGGAACTGGTGAGACTGGCAGTATGCCCTTGTGCAGCTCTTTTACCTGCTTCGGTGGTACCACCCTTATAAACTATGACAGGTTTTCTTGAAGACGCTTTCCTGAGTGCTTGAATAAAACGTCTGCCATCTTTGGCGCCTTCGATATAGAAAGCGATGATTGTTGTCTCCGGGTCTTGAGCAAAGTATTCCAGCAGTTCGGCTTCATCGATGTCCAACGAATTGCCGTAACTGACAATTTTACTGAAACGCAGTCCTCTTGCATCGCCATAGGCTGGCAGATTGCTGGCATGTCCACCACTCTGAGAAATAAAAGCGATAGGCCCGGGTTCAGTGGGTGATGGACTCGAGGTGATAAGATGACTTTTGGGGACGAAGATGCCGGTGCAATTGGGACCGATGATGCGGAAACCACCTTTCCGGGCTTTTTCCAGCATGGCTTTTTCCAGTTCGGCTCTTTCTTTGACGCCGCTCTCCCTAAAACCGGCAGTGAAAAAATGTACCGAACGCACACCTTTGGCTGCGCAATCATCCAGTAATGATAATACCGACTCGGCAGGGATACCGACAATAACATGGTCAACTATCCCAGGAACTGCTTGCACACTGGGATAGCAGGGAAGTCCCATAACCTCCGTATATTTGGGATTAATGGGATATATAGCTGGGAATCCACCCCTCTTTAGGGATAATAGTATATTGGCTACATAGTTTCTCCCACTCGGGGAAACACCTACGAGGGCAACACCACGCGGCGAGAATATTTCGTCAAGGGTCGGCATTCTATCGTTCATAGAATCAATAATAACAGTTGCCGAATTTGAAGGCAAATAGACGTATGATGAGGGTTGATATCGTCAACGCGGCTTAAATTGGGGTGACGAACTTGTAGCCTTCACCGTAATCGGTCAATATGATACGTGGCGGATTATCCTTCAGTTTGTTTCTAAGGCGGCGTATGTAAGTTCTCAGTTCGTCAGTATCTGATTGTTCTTTGCCCCAAACCTGAGCGGCTATTTTATCGCCGGTTAAAGTATCCTCAGGATTTTCCATCAAGATATAGAGTAACTTAGCTTCAGTAGGCGTCAGTTTGCTTTTCTTGTCTCTAAGGCTGACCTCATTATTTGTCAGGTCGAGGGTAAGTTTACCGCGGACAACGATTGGTTTTTCATTAACGGTCTTGATGCCTGTCGTGCGGCGAAGCACTGCATTAACTCGAGCCACAAGGTCTCTGGGTTTGAATGGTTTTACGATATAGTCGTCTGCTCCGATTTCTAATCCCCGTGTCTGGTCTTCGTCTTTACCCCGGACGGTGAGGATAATAGTCGGCACATCCGAGAAAGTGCGGACTTCCTGTAGGACTCTAAAACCATCAAAATCCGGTAGATTTATATCCAGGATTACAATATCGACAGGAGAAGCTCTTAACATTTCTATGCCACGGGCGCCTTCGGCGGCAACGGACACTTCCGTTTCGGGCCAGCGGAGTTGCAGACAGAGTGCCACCGCTTCTACTATTTCAGGGCTATCTTCTATGATTAGTACTTTCATTGTTAATCTCCTTCCCGGTGAAGGGCTGAAAATTCACTAGCCTGCTTTTCTTCCCCGATTCCCCATATGGGCAGGGAGAAATAAAAATTATTCCCTTTGCCCTCGTTGTCCTTTACTCCGATTTCTCCGTGGTGCAACTCTATCAGACTTTTGGTGATAGCCAACCCGAGCCCCAGCCCGGAAATACGTTGTCTGTCCGCTTCTGTTCCACCACGGTAATAGGCATTAAAAATTCTCTCCCTGTCTTCGTCACTGATTATTTGTGCTGAATCTTTTATTTCTACCAGCACCATATTTCTCATGACAGATGCCTTAATCGTAATATTGCCTCTGGCAGGTGAAAATTTGTTAGCATTGGACAGCAAGTTAATCAGTATTTCTTCTACTCTTTCTTTATCAGCTTTTACGGTGGGGAGAGATTCAGGTATATCAGTCTCGATTGTTTGCTCTTTATTCTTGAATAAAGCTGAAAGTTGTGATGTCAGGTCGTGAACCATATCGACCATGTCCACCGGCTCGAGCTTTAGTTCAAGTGTGCCAATCTGAATACGCGCCAGGTCCAGCAATTCTCCCACTCTCTTATCCATCAACCATGCGCTTCGATTAATGTTGACGAGGAGTCTCTCTTTCTGTTCCGGGTTGACCGTCAATCCCTCAGAAGTGATAAGTTCCGAGGAAGAGATGATGGCAGTAAGCGGGGTTTTTAGTTCGTGGGCGACATGATGTAAGAATTCGGTTTTCTGTTCGTTTTGCCTCTGCATCTCGAAACGCATCTCTGTTTCACGGGCATAGAGACGGGCGTTTTCCAGTTCGATGGCAACACGGTTAGAGACCGTAAGAATACGGCGGATATCTTCTCCAGAATACGGTTGCTCAGAGCGTTTCTTACCAACAATGAGTAAACCGGCTAGTTCATCTTTGTTTGTCTTGAGCGGAATGAATAGTTCGGCTCCTATATTCGCCAGGTCTGTCCTTTCTCTGATGGTCAGTGATTGGAGTTGTGGAGTTACATCGATTTGATGCCGGAAGAGAATCTCCTTATTTTTATTCATCCATCTTGTCAGCGGACTATTGTTCTGGAAAACAATTTCCTGAATGTCCTTTCCTGTAGAGGCGATGAGGGTGAAGTCTCCTGATTCAGTAGCCATAAATAATTGCACGCTGGATGTTTGCAGAGCTCGCCCAATCAGAGTCACCAGAGACGAGCCTAGTTTATTGAGGTCACTGATATCGTGAACTTCCCGACTGAAATTTTCTAATTTTTTCAGAAAGTCATAACGCTCACGGAAAAACAGGCGGTCAACGAAGTTCTGCATTTTTAGCCAGATAGCTTGAAGACCGATGGCTATGAGAAGGAGCAAAACGAGGTACATCCAGATGGTGAAATTTCCTTGCCCGACGATTTGGTTAATTAATACAATAGCACCTACAATCGGTAACGCAATTACGGTACTGGTTAACAGGTAAGCAACACCTTTACGAATGACGATATTAACATCTAGCAGGCGGTATTTTAAAGTAGCGATCGTGGCAAAAATAGTGAACAGGATATTTCCAACCAATCCGACAGGGGGTACATTACTGCTTATTATAGAGAGATAATCTACGGTACCCCCTATTACCGATAAAAACACACCGACGATAAAATAGAGATAAGAATTTCGTTCTTCATAGGACACCGAACGTCTGTAAGCTCTGATAAAGTTGACCATACCAAGAACGATGAAAATATAATAGAGCGATGATAATAATTTATAGATAATACTAGTTATAGGAAGATAACCATACTGATCTGTAGTGACTCCGATGATTACCTTGTCTGCTAAAGCAAACCCCACCGAGATAAGAAAAAACGAATAAACTGCAAACGGTAGCCAACGCGGAGTTTTAAGGCGCGTATGAACGACAGAAAAGTGCCAGAATACGAGACAGGTGAACACATCGACTGGTGTTAATAATTGTATCCAGAACGTAGCATGTTCAATATCGGGACTGGTACGAAAAGCAAAAACAATGAGTGCCCACAAACCTGTCCCCACCAGGAACATAACAAAAAGGCGGTAGGCAGGCTTTTTAAACTCTCGCAATGCAACCAATATTGCCAGAGAAAACGAAAGCACAAAGGAAATAACTGGTGGCAGTAATAAATATAACTGCACTTATACCCCCTCTATACCCTTGTTATTTTCCTAGCAATGTATTAATTACTTTGTCAGATGCATTAGTATGCGGCGGTTTCAAATGTGCCAGATCCGCACCCTCTGATCTCTTGTTCTCATAATATCGTTGGGAACTCCCCGGTTCAAGAAGAACAATCCTGACTGGATTTGTTTGCATTTCCTGAATAGCTTCTTCATAAAGCGGGCAGACTTCACGTAACTTCTCATGAAGCATTGATTCCAGTTTTTTCACTTCTGCAGTCTCTTTCAATTCAAGATAAACACGTAATACCGGAGTATCATTATCATACTCTTTCCTTGCCGACCAATCTTCGTATTTTACTCCCATATTATCGATTGCCTGCCACAGGGTTCTTTCATCTAAGCGTACGATGCTATATAGGTCGACAAGTCCATCGGCACGGCTGAAAAATATAATCTGAGGTAATTTTATGCCGGTATTTTTGTCTTCAAGCGCTAGAACCTTGATTAAGTCGCCAGGACGATATCTCATGAGCGGCATACCATAAAAATTAGTGAGAACCACTTCATATACTTTCCCTGCTTGCAACTCATTCATCAATATAGTTTTGGGAACATAATTCGGGTCTGTTTGATTCTTCATCCAATCCTCTTCCGAAATGAATTCCAAAAAGGATTGATATGGATACAAAACCATGTTTTCTTTCGTCCAACTCTGCAACGCTAATCCCCCACCTTCAGTCAATACATACATTTCGTGAGGCACTTTACCCCAATAGTATTTAAGTCTCTCTCTATAAATACTTGCATCCGCTCCGCCACTGGTTATGCCTTTGACATGCCACAGGTCTCTGGGAAGTAATGTGCGTTTCTCACGTTTGCTGCGAATAAAAGCACGTATCATACGGAAAAGCATCGGGGGATGTAAAAACATTGAAGGGGAAATTTTAACTTTCCGAGAACTGGCAGCCATGTTTTCTGCTAGTTTTATCAGCGCAGTAGTGGCCGCACCAACCATATCCATGCCGTTCCTTAAAGCGAGCTTGAAGCCAAGTTGCATTCTCGCCTGAAATTCAAGCTTATCCGAAACTTCAGGGGACGGTACTGTATGAATATTAAAACGGCTCTCTTCTATATGACCAGTGACACCGGTCATATAGGGTGAAGGTGCCATTAAAGTTAGGACATGAAAACCCTCTTGTATCTTAACATCCCCTTTTTTATCAGCGCAAGCAAGAATCATGCCTCCTAGTCCAAAATCTCCATATCTTTCCAAGCCTAATTTGGTCCAGGGAACCCACTTCAATTTGCCTCCCCGGCCCGAACTGCGAATCCACATAGCAGGTTTGAAAGAAATCCAATCTGTTTGTTTATCTCCAATATATTTAGCATAGTGAGTCCAGTAGTCTGTTAACGGTGCCATCTCCCGGAACTCTTCTACGGTCTTTGGTTTTTGACCATTAAGCAGCTTCTTCCATAAAGGGCTATCTCCTGCAAGCTCAAATTGTTCCTCTAGTAATCCTTTCTGAACATCCATGAATTCATCTACTGTCAAATCAAGGAATCCGCAAAACTTCTTCCAGATTCTCTCCGAATCACCCGATTGGAATATAGTATCTTTTTCTAATTCAAGCAAGGTATTCTCCTTTTCCGATTATTTTGTGCCATATACAATAAAGTCGTTATAAACAGGAAAATCCTCTATTTTACGATTATTATCAGTCAATTTGGAGAATAGTTCTTCTATCTCAGCCCGTCTGTAATATCTCCGTTCTTTACGGAAAAGGAAAGGAAAATAAACAACCGCTCCTAAAAACGCAGAGCCAATAACTAAGGGGATTTTCAAGTATGCTTTATTCTTTGCATGTAACCGGATAGTACCTCCAAAAGTATTCATGGCAAATGAAAAATATTCCTTGCCTGAAGGGAAAGTTATGGCAAATTTACCACCCGGTTTCAGTACACGAATAATTTCGGCGCTGGCTTTAAAGGAGTCTCCTAAAAAATCAGTCACATGCACACATAAGGCTTTATCAAATGTAGCATCTGCAAATTCCAGTTTATGTGCATCCATCAGACGGGCCTCAATTTTCCTTCCATTTTTTTGAGCTTTGTTCTGGGCTTTTCAAATAACAGTGGCTGAAGAGTCGATGCCAGTTACTCAGATCCTATGAGCGGCGGACATAAATTCCCTTGTAAAGACCGACCTTTACAACTCTTACTATTACTGAGTATACTTTCCGGTCAAGTTCATATTACCTGCTAATGTATCGCCCTGAGGCAATAAAATTGCAGACCCTTTCATACTAACCTTCATGTCGGCAAAAACTCCGGATATTCCCTCAAGTTCCAATTGACCACCGTCATCCATATAATCATATAAAATGTATCCACTTAGCATATCAAAGTGGAATTCCCCTTGGAGTTTTGCCCGATAATTACCTTCCATTGTACTGCTGCCATCAGCTCCAGTTACTATAACAGTGCCAAGAGATGTGCCACGTATTGTCCCTTGCTTCATATTAATAACTGCATTGGCATCCGCTTCAATTACCATTGATGCCCCAATCAACGCCGGCCAATCAGGGGAAGAAACTACATCAACCGTTACTACTTCGCTCTGAGTAATTTCGAAAATGAGAGGTCCGACCATTTTTTGTATTTGGGTATCTCCGAAACTTACGATACCAATTGGCCCACTAGCAGCAAATTTAGTGGGGTTCTTTCCCTCAGCCAAAATCTGCGTCGGTAGCACAATGGCCAAAATCAGGGTTAGAATGACGACAAGTAGCAGTTTCTTTTTCATATGTAACCTCCTTATTGTTTCGAACACGATTAATCAATATTATTTCTGCGGAAAAATAAGACGATATAAACTCTTCTCGTCAACTTATTTCACCTTCCCAGTTTCCCAACTATCCAAAGTCAAGATGCCAGATTCTGGCTGAAAAACTTGCCCAATAGCGAGCTTAACCATTGCTGTAACTAACAATGCAGAGCTTATGTTGGCCGCAATGCCGAGTTGAGGAGGAGCCACGTTTTCATTTAATTTCGTTATTATTTGTTCTGAAAACTTTTGAAGATAACATGGTAATGGTACGTTCATTTTTTGTATGAGGTAATAAAAATAAAACTCAGGTTTCACCGTGTCAGGAATCCGTTCCTCCAACTTAAAGGTGGTAGAAGTAAAGACAAAAACAGCTGCCCCGAAACCAAGGTTAAGAGGGAATAGCACTGGTTTATCTTGAACTCCAGCTATGTGATTTAGTTGAAACAGTACTGGGCTGGGGTCGACCATATTTACTATCTGGTCTGCTTTAGAAACCAATGTAACAACATCTTCCTGAGTAGTAATAAACCGAGGGAAGACTTGTATCTCAGCATGGGGATTAATTTCATGTATTAGTTCAGCTGTAACCTCAGCCTTGTTTCGTCCAATATGCTCCACTTTAAAAGCTTGTCGATTGAGGTTACTTAATGAGACACTATCACCATCGGCCAATATGAATTTTGAGAAACCTGTCCGGGTAGCTAATACAGCAATGTTACTTCCTAACCCACACCCCGCGAGTAACACACATTTGCTGCTTATTTTCTCTTGTTCTTGTGGATCTATAAAGCCCCAGTTAGATTTTACCAACTCGTCGTAATTCATATCCTACTTGATGCTCACCTTTCATTACCTAATCCTCAATCCGTAGAGATATTATCACAGAATTACGGATTAGGTTCATGTTCTCTTTCAACTACTCTATAAATAACAATACACGGTAACCCATTTCGAATATCTTTAGTTTCTCAAATATAATAATTAGGAACTCATACGCTTGTCCACACTACTAAAGTAATGAGGAGGGGTCAAAAACGGACACTTATTGTGGCAGAATTATAACAGAGAAAGTGAATAGTGTCAAATATTTCACAAAATCGAGTGAACTATCCAAATTTATATATGACAGGTGGCACTGTATTCGTTAAAAAATCTTGATTGTCAGCCAAGTTACATTCTGTTATCATTTGAGTTGTATATTGTATTGAGTGTGTGATGCAGATTAAAATTACTTTTCTTG
>JAQTPO010000199.1 GCA_028712845.1 Dehalococcoidales bacterium
TTTACCAATTGGACAGCAAATCATCAGCACAAAGAAATTATTTGAAGAATTCACAAGTAATGATTTTGATACCTTACATCATTGGGTACATTCACAACCTTGGGAGCAATCAGAAAAACGAGTTTCTTTAGTGGAGTTACGTATTACAAAAGGTGCTTATCCAGAAAACACCAAGGACTCTATCGAAAAATATTTAGGTGCATCTCTGCAAGAAAATAGTAATGTACAGGCAGTGTTGCGATTTGCTTTATTATGCGTTTTAGAATCAATAAGTTACACACGTAAAGACGGGCAATACTTAAGGTGGGATTATCGCTCTGGCCGCAAGCAAGGTGAAAAACCATTCAATAAAGGCGAGATTCTAAATTTTGAGCGAGCAATTTCTGAGAAAATTGAGGAAATCCTTACAGACATAAAGCCAGTGACCAAACAAGCCAGTTTCTTTCCCACCGCAAATTCTCAAGGCGAGATTAGACTGTATGGTGGTTCATGCATTGAAGTTATGCCGACGTTGGCAGATAATGCCTATGATGCAATAATTACTTCACCGCCATACTGTAACCGCTATGATTATACCCGTACATATGCCCTTGAATTGGCATTATTGGGTATAGATGAGAAAGCACTAGCAAATCTTCGACAGGAAATGATAAGTTGCACAGTAGAGAACCGTGCAAAAGACTTGCTGGTGATGAACTCATTATGGACACGCGCGATAGAGTCCGCTGACAGGCAAAAACTCTTGCAATCTATCCTAAAATATCTTGATGAACAAAAGGTAAAAAACCTCTTAAATAACAGTGGAATCCCGCGTATGATAAGAGGATATTTTTACGAGATGGCATGTGTAATTTCGGAGTGTTCACGTGTTCTAAAACCCGATGCGCCGCTCTTTATGGTCAATGATAACGTCAGATATGCGGGTGCAAGTATTTCCGTTGATATGATACTTTCCTCTCTAGCTGAGAGTTTAGGTTTTAGCGTCGAGAATATCCTTATACTACCCAATGGAAAAGGCAACAGTAGCCAGCAGATGGGCGAACATGGGCGCGAGGAATTGCGTAAGTGCATCTATGTTTGGAGGAAAATATAATGGCTATGCCTCCCTATCGCAGACATTTGAAATCAAGCAAAGATTTGGTAACGACTTATGAAGCCACCCGTGCGGGTTTTGTTTCCCTAGCACTTGAAAAGAATAGGCGTGCTACACCATATGTAGCAGAGGCGAGAGCGCTTCAAGAAGCCGCATCTCAAGCCAACACGCCTAACGATTTGTTGAAAATTAAGTGTATTGAAGCAGGACTTCTAACTGCATCGGGATTATCCGATAAAGCCCTTGTGCATCTGTTGGCAGAGGATAAAACAGAAGCAATAAAAGGACTTATCAAAAATTTCCTTGAACCTGCAGGAGCGAAATTTATAGAAGAATTGATTTTTCGTTTCTTACTGACTCGTGGTGATACACTTGGCGGCTCGATGCGGAATATCGGTGGGACTTTGGCGCAGAGAAAACTTACTCGCGCTGTTCTTTCTACATTGAGGATTGCGGGTATTAAATATCAATGGCAACATGCGAAAACTAAGAAATGGGTAGATATGGCTAATGATGACTCCGAAATAGAGTTATCACTACGAGGTATTAATTGGCAATATAATGGTAAGAGCCGCACGATTATATATAATTTGACCGTCCCTATTGTCAAGAATAATGTAGACCTGTGTCTCTTTAATCTTACTCCAAAAGAATTGGATGTCAGTAAATATGCAATATCGAAATCATATATCGCTCTTGGTGAATTGAAAGGTGGCATAGACCCAGCCGGAGCAGACGAGCATTGGAAAACAGCCGGGACTGCTCTTCAGCGAATACGTGAGGCATTCTCAAAAGCAGAACGTACCCCTCACACTTTTTTGTTGGTGCGGCAGTGGAGAAAAAGATGGCTGAGGAGATTTGGAAACAATTAAAAGATGGCATTCTTAGTAATGCCGCCAATCTCAATAATGAGAACCACGTTGCATCTGTTTCGCATTGGTTGTGTACCCTGTAAAACTATTAACGCGGAACTCACCTAAAAATTACTTCCTTACTTCTGGTATCCTGTCTATGTTACAAATAATCCCTAACTAATCCACAATTCTATCGTTATAGTATTGGTGGTTAAATTCACGAGTGAGGTGGTTGATATGAGGAAATTGTTTTTATCCCTGTTTGCAATAGCAATACTATTAAGTCTGTTCGGTTGCAGTAAAACGATTCCGACTACCACACCGACGACTCCGATAACGACCGTTCCCACTGCGCAACCGGTGTCATTCAACGCGGTGAAATCCAGTGAGCCGCGCGTGACCTCCCCGAATGTTAGCGACACCGACTTATCGGCTCTCGTTACCGGAAACAACGAATTCGCTTTTAACCTGTATCAGGCATTGAAGGCGAAGGAGGTTGGCACTACCGGGAATTCGTTCTATTCTCCTTATAGCGTCTCAACTGCCTTGGCTATGACTTATGCCGGCGCTCGTACGAATACCGCAACACAAATGAGCAGCACCCTGCATTTTACTCTCCCTCAGACCCAGTTGCACCCGGCATTCAATAAACTGGCACTTGAACTGGCGAGTCGTGGTCAGGCCGCTCAAGGCAAGGAAGGCGAGAGTTTCAGCTTAAAGGTTGCTAATGCCCTCTGGGGACAGCAGGATTATAATATCCAGCCGGATTTCCTGAAAACTCTGGCACAAAATTATGGTGCCGGCATGAATATTCTGGATTTTATCAAATCTCCTGAAGGTTCGCGTGTTACTATCAATAATTGGGTCAGCGAACAGACGAACAACCGCATCAAAGACCTGCTCCCTCAGGGTACCATCGACACAGACACCCGGTTTGTTCTCACGAACGCCATTTATTTTGATGCCGCCTGGAAGTATCCCTTCGCTAAGGAATCGACTAAAAACGGGATTTTTAATCTGCGCGATGGTAGCACTGTAACCGTACCGATGAT
>JAQTPO010000054.1 GCA_028712845.1 Dehalococcoidales bacterium
GAGATGCATTACGGGGTCTGTGAAGGGCTGACATTTGGAGAAATCAGTCGTGATTGCCCGAGCGTGGCTAAAAATATTTCCCCGTTCACTCTGGAACTGGAGTTTCCCGGGGGTGAAAAATTCAGGGATTTTATCGACCGCTCCAGCACATTTTTAGAAAGGCTGAAAAATCATCAGCCAAAAGAGACAATATTGATTGTGTCCCACAATGGACCATTGAAAGTCCTGATATGCCGTCTTCTCGATATCAGTCAGGAACACTGGTGGCAAATACGAGTGGATGTGGCTTCCCTGAATATCATGGAAATAAGCCCGCGCGGCGCTGTACTTAGCCGTTTGAACGATGTATCCTTTCTGAAAGGTATGTGAACTACCGATGGAAAATTCGATGTCTTTATTTATTACTTTTGAAGGTGGCGAGGGAAGTGGGAAGAGTGTACAAACACGGGCTTTGTACAGGAAACTATGCCGACTAGGTATTCCTGCTATCCTGATTCACGAACCCGGCAGTACTGCTCTCGGGGAAAAGCTCACCCGACTTTTGAAGTGGGCGAGAAGCACAAACATCTCACCGCTTACCGAATTGATACTTTTTAACGCCTCTCGTGCTCAATTAGCGGCAGAAATTATCAAGCCCGCCCTGAGTACGGGTAAAGTGGTTATTTGCGACCGTTTTGCCGATTCCACCATTGTCTATCAGGGTTACGGTCGCGGTCTGGACATCGGCGTAATCAAAAATATGAACGCTGTAGCTACAAATGGGCTGAACCCCAATTTAACAGTATTGCTGGATATCCCGGTAAGTGAAGGTTTTGCCCGCAAAAGAGGTCAGGAGCGTGACCGTTTTGAGCAAGAGGACAGGGCTTTCCACAAGAAAGTGAGGGCAGGATACCTTCGGTTGGCCGGCGAGGAGCCGGAACGCTGGCTGATAGTTGATGCCAGCCAGCCGAAAGAGAAAATAAAACAAATCATCTGGGAAAAAGTGAGCCACTTGCTTTCTAAACGGGCTGTCAGATGAAGGACAAGGTTACTCGCCCGACATTCATCGAAGAAAAGATGCAATGGCAGTGCGGTTACCGCCGTGTCGCCGGTATTGACGAAGCTGGGCGGGGACCGCTGGCAGGTCCGGTGGTAGCGGCGGCAGTTATCATGCCCCCTGATTTTGAAGCTGATTGGAAACACCTGGTGAACGATAGCAAGCAGTTGAGTGCGCTGACGCGGGAAAAACTATTCCAGTGCATCAAAGAGGTGGCGGTGGGCGTGGGTGTCGGGCTATCTGATGTTGAGACGATTGACCGCAAAGGCATTGCAAAGGCAACCCGTCTGGCAATGAAGAAAGCTGTCGACCAGTTGAATCCGCTGCCGGATTCTTTGCTGATTGATTACCTGAAGGTGCCGGAGATCAGATTGCCGCAGAAGGGCATCACGCACGGCGATTGCCTCTGCTTCTCGATTGCCTGCGCTTCTATCATTGCGAAAGTAACCCGCGACCGTTTGATGGTGGAGCTTGCGCAGACTTACCCTGAATACGGATTCGCCGAACATAAGGGCTATGGCACTAAACAGCATATTGACTGTCTGATGCGTCTGGGACCGTCACCTTTACACCGCCGTTCCTTTCAACCTGTGAAAGGACTGTTGATGTTGCTATGAAACGAAAAACAACCGGCTTGATCGGGGAGAAATTGGCGGCGGATTTTCTGACCAAACAGGGTTATGAAATCATCGAGACCAATTATCGTTGTAAAGAGGGCGAAGTTGACATAATCGCCAAAGACGGTGATTCTCTGGTTTTTGTAGAAGTGCGGGCAAAGAGCAGTCTGGTGTTCGGAAGCCCGGAAGAGTCGGTCACTGCCAGAAAGAAAGAACACCTGAAAAATGTTGCCGCACGGTATCAGGAAAGCCACAGCGGTTTGCCGCAACAATGGCGCATAGATTTTGTGGCAGTGGAACTGGACAGGGCGGGGAAGCCACATCGTATTGAAGTGATTAAAAATGCCGTGGAAGGCGACTAACCCGGGCTGTCATTGCAAAGTTACCCTTTCGCTCGCAATGACGAATTGGGAATTTAAGCTTGTCTTAGAAATGCCGCCGTGTTAGAATTGTCCACGAATAGACGAGTATGACTGAATCAAATTCCCCGCAGACCTTTCGTATTATCGATGCCAGCTTGAACAGAGCCGCTGAGGGACTCCGTTTTCTGGAGGATGCGGCACGTTTTCTCCTAAATGATGCCGGCATAACGGAGCAACTAAAGACCATGCGCCATACTATTGTTACGAGCGGTTGGTCATTCCAGAAGCAACTGGTGCAATCACGCGATTCAGAAGGCGATGTCGGGGCAAATCACAAGATTGAACCGGGTAGTAAAGACCTGCCGCTTGCCATCGTGGCTAATTCACGACGGGTTCAGGAAGCCCTGCGTACCCTCGAAGAACTGGCTAAGGTCACAGGTGAAGCTCTGCCGGTAAATGCCGAGCAGTTTCAGCAGGTGCGCTTCGACCTGTACACCATTGAAAAAAATCTAATTGCCCGACTTCTCCGACAGGACAAGGCAAAGCGCATTACCGGCTTATACGCCATTATCGATACACAGGCATTGAAAGGACGCAACCATCTGGAAGTTACTCAGCAGGTCATTTCGGGTGGTGCTAAAATTATCCAACTGCGGGATAAAACTACTGAAAAGAAGCCTTTGCTCGGTATTGCACGGGAAATGAAAAACCTGTGTGCCCAAAACAATGCGCTCTTCATTATGAATGATGCTCTCGATATCGCGCTGGCAGTCGAGGCGGACGGCTTGCATATCGGGCAGGAAGATATGCCGGTACAGGTTGCCCGTAAATTGGCGCCGATAGATATGCTCGTCGGTTGTTCTGTCTTCACGGCGGAGCAGGCGCAACAAGCCATTGCGGAAGGCGCCGATTATGTTGCTGTCGGTGCGGTGTTCCCCACTCCGAGCAAAGATACCGTTGTCGTGGGGCTGGATGCGTTACAGAGGGTCAGGCAGGCAGTATCCGTGCCTTTAGTGGCAATCGGCGGGATTACATCGGAAAATGTTGTTAGAGTGAAAAAAGCGGGGACAGACTCTGTGGCAGTCATCAGCGCTATTTTAGGAGCAGAATCGCCGGAAAATGCCACACGCGAAATAATAAATAAATTTGAGGGATAGAATGGGAAGATTAACCGAAAATCTGGATATAATTACCGACCGTATCAGAGAAAGCTTTGCGGCGAAGGACGCCGCACGTGAAAAGGTGCTGCCGATTTGCCGCGAGGTGATTCGTTTTAGCAGTCTCTCTATCCGCGCCCTGCACCGGCAGGAACTGGATAAAGCAGATGAATTACAGCAATCTGCCAGAAAACTGCTGGATGATGCCGAACAGGTGCTCGCCAGTGGCGTTGATATCCGCACCGTCTTTCTCATCGATGCGCAGAAAGAATATGCAGAGGGTAGAATCACGCTTGCACTGGTGAGAGGGCAACTCCCGCCGACTCCTGAAGAACTGAAAGTTGACCCGGTGGCTTTCTTACACGGTCTGGCAGAGGCGGTAGGTGAATTGAGGCGTTACTTGCTGGATTGTATGAGAAAGGGTGACCTTTCCCGTGGCGAGGAGTTCCTTTCCGATATGGATGATATTTATAACGTGCTGGTGACGATGGATTTCCCTGATGCCATCACGCACGGCTTACGCCGCACCACGGATAATATGCGCGGCGTGCTGGAAAAGACCCGGAGCGACCTGACGCTGACCATCAGACAGAAGGCGCTTGAGGATAGACTGAAATAGTCGGTAGGGTTGGTGAAACCCATCACCATTGAATAAATATTAACCATTCTGGACTTGATACAGAATCCAAGCGTTCTTTCAACTCTGGATTCCAGCCCCCGTATCGAGTACGGGGCAAGTTTTGCTGGAGTGACAATGGATGGTTACCCTCTCATCTCATAATCCACCGGAAATCTTTAGGGGGTGTTTTCAGTCTTTTGACCGCCTTACCTTAGCGTCAATACGCGCCAGTAATTCTTTTGCCCGGAACGGCTTTTTAATATAGTCGTCTGCTCCGAGATTGAAAGAGAATTGTAAAGGTGATACTTCCCCTAAACCGGTAATCATTATCACAGGGGTATCTGATTGCGCCCTGATAAGTTCCAGAGTTTTGAAACCATCGATGCCCGGCATTATTATGTCTAAAAGCACCAGATCGATATCGTTGGAGGAGGATATTTTCTCAAAGGCTTCATGTCCGGTAGATGCTGTAATTATGTTGTAGCCGGCATCTCCCAGTATTTGCTGCAGAAGCTTGCGTACATGTGCTTCGTCGTCGACAACCAATATCGTGGCTTTGTTTTCGGGCATTGGTGTGCCTCCGTCAATATTTGCCTGTAATATCATCATATCAGTAAATTGCCAAATGTCAATATAATATCTAATAGAGATGACCCTCAGCGTTGTTTATTATTGTCCTCCCCTGGCTCATTTCCGGTTTTAATTACTGGTAGCTCAACAGTGAAAGTAGCGCCTTTCCCATATTGGCTTTCAGCCCATATCCTGCCGCCGTGTTCAGATATGATTCCATGACAGATACTCAAGCCGAGACCAGTGCCTTTACCTACTTCCTTGGTGGTAAAAAACGGACTGAAAAGGCGTGTCATATTTTCCGGGAGAATACCTGGTCCATCATCCGTAAAGGAAGCGCGGACGAATTCTCCTGTCTTCTCTGTTCTGATACTAAGTGTGCCCTTCCCGTGCGCTTCAATCATAAAAAATTCGGCATTAATAATAATATTGAGAAATGCCTGCCGCAGTTGGAAAGCATTCGCCATAATTTCAGGCAAATCCGGCGCAAAATGGGTGATGGTCCGAATATTATCTAATTTTTGCTGGTAGGCGCGCAATTCTAAAGTCTTGCTGATAATTTCGTTAATGGCGGTGGGGCGTTTGTCCGCAGGCTGCCTGCGGGCAAACGTGAGCAGATGATCGACTATCTTAGCCGCGCGCTCTGCCTCGCTGTTAATAATATCCAGGTCTGTCTTGATGTCAGCAGGAAGGTCGCGTTTAAGCAATAGTTCGGAGAAACCAACGATGCCGGCAAGAGGGTTGTTCAGTTCATGAGCAACGCCTGCGGTCAATTCGCCAATGGAAGCTAATTGGTTCTGGGCTAATAGCTGCTCCTGCAATTTTTTATGTTCGGTGATATCACGTATGAATACAAACATTCTCCCGCCACTGACTTCAACGTAGTTCACGCTAACCTCGACATCGTTAATTCTGCCGTCTTTATGGCGATGACGGGTCTCAAAACGGTCTTTGCCATTTTTCTTGATGTTTGCAATACGTTTTATTGTTTCATCCTGTTTTTCGATTGCCTCGATATCGCTGATGCGCATTTTTAATAACTCGGAGCGACTGTACCCCACGAGTTTACAATAAGCATCATTCACGTCCAAAAAACGTCCCTGCATATCTGCGAGCCAGAACCCGTCTGCAGTTGTTTGAATAATAGTCTTATACTCCAGTTCCTGTCGCTTGCGTTCGGTAACATTGTGCAGAACAGTCAGCCAGCCTACTTGCTGGTTATGGTCGTTATGTATCGGCATTGTTGCCAGGTCATAAAACCGTTCTTCTCCGGATACTGTCAGTGACAACTCGGTGTATTTAGACTCTTTGATGGGTAGTTGCTTCAACACCGGGGAGAATTGCGACAGATATTCTATATTTTTCCCGATAATACTCCTGTCAGCGCCGATTGTTACCAGCGCCGCCGGATTTGCTTCAATCAAGCGGTGGCGCATATCAAAGACGAAGATGCCTTCGCTCAGTTGCTGAATGAGGAATTCACGGGCAAACGGCACAGCCCTGAACAAATTAAAACGTATCAAACCTAAAGCCATCGCAATGCCTGAAATCGCAAACATTACCGGTGTCAGGTCTTTACGCGGCAGCGGCACCAGGTTAAATATAAAGATGATATTCCATAGCAGCGGTAAACTAATCGCAGTTAGTAATGAAACCGCCTGTCTGGCGTACAGAGGTGCTCCGACAAACAGACGCCTTACCAACATGATAGCCCCTGCAACGATGAGGGAATAATTATTGACAAGCGCTATCCAGAAGAATGTACCATAATTCTTGGCTGTCACCGTGAAAGGTCCGGAGGTAATCAGATGTTCGTTATACCACATGAGGTGGTGCAAGTTATTGGTCCAGACCAGTATTACGGTAACCAGCGGAATAATGCAAAATGGGGCTACTTTCCACCCGGCTAGCAAACGGTTGCCGTTTGTATAGTGCAGAGCAAAAACGAACCAAGCCACCGGCACACTCATAGAGCCGAGGTAGCCGATATTATTGAAGAATAGTTGCCGTTCCAGCGTGTCGCTGTTAGCTTCGAGGAGAAAACCCAGTGCCCAGACAAATGTGGCGACAGCCAGCGCTATCATCGCTCCTGCCCCGTGAGCTTTACGGTATCGCCAAGTCAGTGCTATTACGATTAAGGAAGCCAGGAGCGATAATAGCATCGCTATCTGATAGAAGAGGAAATACGGTTCGCCCATCAGTTCTCCCTGTCGTTTTTAGAGTTTATTTCAATGTCATATCATTAAATCAAAAATCCGCCATGTTTTATACTTCTGCGCACCCATAAACTCTGACGGACTGAGAATCAGGTGGTTGTCCTCCAGCAGCAGGGAAGCTTCACACTTCTGGTAGTTTCTGCCGGTGGCATATTCTTTAACCTCGCTGAAGAGAATGGCATCGATGCCTGTCTTGCGAAATTTAGGACGGACACCGAAGAACATCAGTCTGACTAAAGGGATATGCCGCCGCTTTTGTAGCAATCTCAACACACGAATAAGATCTGAATCGCCATACCACTGCCAGCGCGGTCGCAGGACATAGTTGGGGTCGGGCAGCGCGCCGAGAACTGCCGCCGGTTCGCCGTTAACAAAGGCGAAGCGGATTAAGCCCGGGTCTGCCACCATCCGCAGGGAATCTGCCAACGCCTCTCCTTCTTCGTTGGTAATGGGCAGAAATCCCCAGTTCTTTGCCCAGCTTTCGTTGTATATCTGCACGATAAGACTGACATCGGCGATCAGATTCTTCATTACCAGCGCGCGTGTTTCGATGTCACGTCTTTGTCTTACCTGCTCTGCCAATTTCGTCAGGCGGAGAGGAGTCGGGGTTTGCACATCCAGCAGATAGGCATGGTAGTCCTTAGCTTTGCTGAAACCGTACCGCTCCAGAAGTTCGCTGTAATACGGCGGATTGTGTGTCAGTTCCACGGTCGGGTGATATTGAAATCCATCAATCAGTATGCCCTGCCGTTCGTGTGTGGCGTTGGAGTACTCCCCTGGCCCCCGCATGACGGTCATCCCGCGTTCGGTTATCCAAAAGCGCGCTTTATCCAGCAGAGCTTTAGCGACTTCATAATCGTTTATGACTTCAAAGAAGCCAAAGAAGCCGATTTTGGCAGAGTAGTGGTCATTGAACCGCTTGTTGATTGCTGCTGAGATTCTGCCCACCGGCTTGCCGTTTTTATGCGCGAGAAAGTGTGTGACCTCAGCATAACGGTGATAAGGATGCTCTTTGGTCAGGAGACCGGTAAGACCAAAGAGACGGTTGCCTAAAAGGTCGCCGCGTAGTGGCGGTATCCAGTGATTTTGATGTTTGTGAAGCGACCACGGGAAATCAGCGAAGGCGCTGATGCGGGACGAACCCAGCGGAATCTGCTCAATTTGTATTGATGGCATTTAATTAATGGATTACCTTTATTAAAAGAATAATGAGCATTATAACACAAACAAAAAAGGATATGTTCAAACTTCTAACGGGATGCATCAATTGTCATATTGAGCACTTCGTTCCTCAGTATAAACTCTGCGAAGGTATCTCAGAGCGGGGAGGTTCCCTATCTGGATTCTCGCCTTCGCGGGAATGACACTGCGGTTAATACATTAGTCCACTTGAAGTGGTCTAAGCACGACGCTGCGGTGTCGGATTGCTTCGTAAACTCTCAATGACGCTACCGTGCAAAGCGGCTCAATAAGCCGTTCCGTTCAGGAAAGGATTGCCTGCTCGCTCAATTCCGATTTTGCTATCAGGTCCATGTCCCGGACATACAATATAATTATCCGGCAAAGCCATCAGTTTATTACGGATGCTGTCTATTTCCTGCTCGAAACTGGAACCCGGGAAATCAGCTCTCCCTACTCCGAAATTGAATAGTGTATCACCTGTGAAAACAATGCCGTCTCCCACTAGGCTGATGCCGCCCGTGGTGTGCCCCGGTGTATGCAGGACTTTGAGTTTAATTTTGCCGATGGAGATAGTGTCGCCTTCTTTCAGGAGACGTTCGGCGGCTGGTGTTGCATGGGATGATGGCGAGAACATCAGGCGGAAGGGTTGATTCTGGAGAAAGGGTGCTTCAGCTTCGTGGATGGCAATATCAGCACCGGTAGCCTGTTTCACTTCTGACAGCGCACCGATGTGGTCCATGTGACTGTGCGTCAGGACAATTAATTTGATTTTCAAACCCAGCGCTTTAACCTGCTTCAGGATAAAGTCGCCTTCAGCGCCGGGGTCGATGATTATACCTTCTTTCGTGGCTTCATCACCGATAATATAGCAGTTAGAGCCGAAAGACCCTAATTCCAACTTTCGCAGAATCATTGAATACTCCTTATGGCGTTTAATGCTCATTCATTGTTTCTGACTTGAATTCTACCATTGTGAGACGTGAAGTCGCAAGAATAATCGTTTCTAAGCCCATCCTGCGCTCCTTTTGTCATTCTCTCAACAGGAAGTCCTATGACACCCGTGCGTTCATTCACTTGTGCAATAATTTGACATATGTATGATAAATTGCTGGACTTCGTATTGCCTCATGGCAAGGCTGCTGGTTGGTTGCTTATGTTGTAAGCTAGCAGTATAATCCTTGTACCAGGCGTCCCTTTTCAGTTTAGATTACATAAAAAAGGAGGGGGAATTGAGTATCACATTGAGTGTTATCAAAGCTGATATTGGGGGTTATGTGGGGCATTCTGAGTGTCATCCCGATGTTATTGCGAAAGCACAAGAATGCATGGCGAAGGCGAAGAAAAGCGGCTTGCTGGTTGACTATCATGTCACTAAATGCGGTGATGACCTCCAGCTTATCATGACTCATAACTACGGAGAAGAAAACGCGAAAATTCACAAGCTCGCCTGGGATACTTTTCAGGAAGGCACGAAGATTGCCAAGAAATTGAAACTGCACGGCGCCGGACAGGACTTGTTATCCGATGCTTTTTCCGGCAATGTGAAAGGGATGGGTCCCGGTGTGGCGGAGATGGAGATTGAGGAAAGAGAGGCAGAGTCAATCATTATCTTCATGGCTGATAAAACATCTGCAGGGGCGTGGAACATGCCGCTTTATAAGATGTTTGCCGACCCTTTTAATACCATCGGTCTGGTTATTGCACCGAATATGCATGCCGGTTTTATGTTTGAAGTCCACGATGTTAAAGAGCACAAAAAAATCACGTTCAATGCGCCGGACGAGATTTATGACATGCTGGTTTTTATCGGTGCGCCCGGACGGTACCCTGTCAAAGCTGTTTATCACCGGGAGACCAAAAATATCGCTGCTGTCTCTTCTACACAAAAATTATCTCATATTGCCGGCCGTTACGTGGGTAAGGACGACCCTGTCTGCATTGTGCGCTGTCAGGGTGAGTTCCCGGCGGTAGGTGAGGTGCTGGAACCATTTGCTTCTCCAATTCTGGTGGAAGGCTGGATGCGCGGTTCACATATGGGGCCACTGATGCCGGTTTCGGTTCCGGATAGCACACCGTCTCGCTTCGATGGTCCGCCGCGTGTGGTGGCACTGGGCTTTCAGCTGGCAAATGGCATGCTGGTAGGCCCGCGGGATATGTTTGCCGATAAGGCTTTCAATCTGGCGCGTCATCATGCTAATGAAATGGCTGACCTGATGAGGAGACATGGTCCTTTCGAGCCGCACCGTCTGCCGCTGGAAGAGATGGAATACACCACGATGCCCGGTGTAATGAAGAAGCTGGCAAAACGGTTTAAGCCTATCGATTGATTGTATGTATGTATTCATGTATTCATTAACTCTGAAGATTTGCTGGACCGCGAAATACCTTTTGTCTGAAAGAGGCTGATTTTGTGCCCCAAATTACTGCTTGCAACCAATAACATCGGTAAAGTGCGTGAATACCGGAATCTTTTGCTGGGTATTCCATTTGAGTTGGTAACCCCCGTGGAGATTGGTATTGACACGGTAGTCGAGGAAAAGGGCACAACTTTCGAAGAAAACGCCCGGCTTAAAGCTTGTGCTCTGGCAAAAGAGAGCGGTTTGCTGACGCTGGCGGATGACTCCGGTTTGGAAGTCGATGCTTTAAATGGGGAACCTGGGGTGATGTCCGCCCGCTATGCCGGTGAAAATGCCAATGATGCAAAACGGGTGAATTTTCTACTGTCCAAACTGAAAGGCATCCCTAAAGAAAAGCGTAATGCCCGTTTCCGCTGCGTGATTGCCATTGCTCAACCCGACGGCGAAGTGGCATTCTGCGATGGCGAATGCGCAGGGATGATTGCTTTTGAACCCTGCGGGAAAAACGGCTTCGGTTACGACCCTATTTTCTGTTTTCCCAAGTATGGTAAGACAATGGCAGAATTGCCCATCGAGGTTAAAAACCGCATCAGTCACCGCGGGCGGGCGGCGCAAAAAGCCCGGCTGGTGCTGCAGAAGATGGCAGATAAGTGATACTAGTCAGGCATTATTGAAAAAGCATCTTGTGCATAATCCGCTTTTGTTATATACTACACTACACTGACATTACACAGGGAGAATAGACGATGAAATTATCATGTTTACAGGAAAATCTGAGCAAAGGACTTGGCATTGTCGGTAGGGCAGTCGCTACCCGTGCCACGTTACCGATTACTAATAATGTATTGCTGGCGACCGATGAATCGCGTTTGAAACTGTCAGCTACTAATCTGGAAATGGCAATCAGCCACTGGATCGGGGCAAAAGTGGAGGAAGAGGGTGCCATCACGGTGCCCGCCCGCTTGCTCACCGAATTTGTTAATTCACTGCCGGCGGGAGAAAAGGTTGACATAAAGTTAGTAGGCAAAACGATAGAATTAAGATGCGCCCGTTATGAAGCGCGTATCAGCGGCGTGGATGCCAATGATTTCCCGCCCATTCCGAAGGTGGATGAAGGCATTAAAACCAAAGTAGAAATCGCCGCTCTGCGACAGGGCATTAATCAGGCAGTCTTTGCGGCGGCTACGGAGGAATCACGTCCGGTCCTGACCGGCGTGGATGCGCAGTTCGAGGGAAACCTGGTGACGCTGGCGGCGGCAGACGGCTTCCGTCTGGCAGTTTACAGGATGCCCCTGGCAACAGCGGTCAAGGAAAAGGCGGAAGTGATTATCCCGGCGAGAACCCTGAACGAACTTAACCGGTTGATTGCCGATGACGAGGAAACAGTTGATATTACAGTGAACCCCAATAAGAGCCAGGTGATGTTCCATCTGAAGAAGACCGAGCTCGTGTCTCAACTGGTGCAGGGCACTTTCCCCAAGTATTCCCAGCTTATTCCGCAGAGCTTTGCCGGACGCGCCACCGTTAACGTGGCTGATTTTTTGAGGGCTTGCAAAATGGCTTCAATCTTTGCGCGTGACGGCAGCGGCATTGTCAGGCTGGTCATGACTCCGGGCAGTGAACTGACACCGGGCAAAATTACCGTCTCATCCAAATCCGAGGAGCTTGGTGAAGACATCGGTGAAATAGATGCAACGGTTGAAGGGCAGGAAGCCAAGATTGCCTTTAACGGCAAATACCTGACCGATGTCCTGAGCGTGCTGAAAGAGCAGAAAGTGACTCTGGAAACAACCAATCCCTCCAGCCCCGGCGTCATCAAGCCGGTGAGCACGGATAACTATCTCCATGTTGTAATGCCGATGTTTGT